>NZ_JBHUDX010000004.1:0-57465 GCF_042678285.1 Streptomyces caeni | reverse complement strand
TTCATGCGATCGACAGTACTGCCGTCCACTAGTTTCCACAAGTGGCGAGTCTCGTAATCTGCCGCAGCTTGTGAAGGACTCGTGCACGCCCTCGCGTGGCCTGCTGTCCTTCAATAAAGTTCGAGAAAGTACAAGTGACCGCGAGGGGGAAGTGATGGTGACAGCAGAGCAGGACCACGGGCCGCCCTCCTATGCGACGCTCATCCGCCGCGCCCGCGAAGCCCAGGGCATGAGCCCCGAGACGGCGGCCAGCCATATGCCCTTCAAGTTCTCCGGCTCCAGCTGGCGTCAGATCGAAGCCGGCTACCGGGGGAGCGGAACGAACCGCAAGCCGGTCAGCACCAAGCCGTCCACGCTGGCGGCCATGGCGCACACGGTCGGCATCACCGCCGACCGGCTACAGGAGCATCACGCCGAGGCGGCGGCAATCTTGCGAGAGAGGGAACTCCAGCAGGCACAGCAGGCGCCGGCCATGCAGGAGACGCTGCGCAGGCTCTCGGACAAGGAGCGGCGCATCATCCTGGCCGCGCTGGAGGACGTGGACCTCGAGGATCAGCCCGCGCTCCTGCGCGAGCTGGCCGATGACATCGAAGCGCTGCGCAAACGGCGGGCGCGGCGGGCGGGCCGATCCCAAGATCCGCGTCGCGCTGGGTAGTTGCTATGGCCAGAACTTCATAACGCTTGCGTCACGGTCTCTGCATATATGCGCACTGGTGTCTCAAAACGAGCGCACGATGCATGCCTCATGCACACGCCGACGTGCATGAGGTCCGAGACGCACGCATATGTGGGGAAGGGAAATGGCCATGGTCATTTTCGCGAGCGGTCTCGGCGTCATCATCATCACTGAGGGTCTGTTCTTGCGGCGTCTCCTCGGCGAACTGGCCGAGCTGAGACGGCAGATCACAGGGATCGAACGCACGATGCGCGCCGATCGAGCCCATGTGAAAGCTCTGAGACAACTACTGGCAGAAGACGACGAAGAAGACGAGCCGCCGCTGGTTGCCGCAGTCATCGGCAACGGCGGCAGCCCACCACCCGACATCGGACTCCCGATCAGGCACCTGCCCGGCCTGCTCGCGACCCGGAAACACCTGTCGGTCCTCAAGGGCGGCGGAATCTGCGCCGTCCTCACCATCGCGGCCGACGCCCTGCGGGCCGGCCGCGGACACATCACCGGTGCCCTGGCGGGATCGGCGGTCACAGCAACCACGGTCACCCTGCTGACCGTCACGCCATGGGCCACCGGCGCAGGCCACCAGACGCCGCCCGCCGCGCCCGCGCCGCCGCCGTCCGCACTGTCGCCCGGCTCGCACCCGCCGCAACTCGTGCGCAGCCAGACGACACCGGTGGCCGCCACATCGCCGGCCCCGCCGGAGCCCTCACCGTCCGCGAGCAGCACGCCGAGCCCGACGCCGCTGCCCGACACCGAGCCGGACGCCTCCGAGGCCATGCTCGCCGACGAGCAGCCGGCAGAGGACGGCAGCCCCCAGCCGGCGGACGATGCCACCGCCACGGCATCCAAGTCCCCACCCGGCGCGAGCCACACGACGGGACCCCCGGCAACGCGTCCCCCACGGGCACCGGGCGGGCCTGGGCGAGCCAGGGGCCGCTCTCGCGGGTGCTCCGCGGCCGGGGTGCACGGCTGCTCAGCCCGCGGGTAGCGGCCGCTGCTGGCGCAGGCTGATCCGCTCAGCCACCGGGAGGGGCTTCCTGCCGGGCGAGGGCTTGATCCGCACCTCGCCCAGCAAATCAGGCGTGAGAAGCAGCGCGGCGATCGCCCGCTGCTTCTCGACGCCTGCCGTCTTCCACCAGCGCACGACATCGGTGATCGGCTCGTCGCCGAGCAGCTGGGCGAGCGGCGCCGGGGTGAGCAACTTCGACAGCTTCGCCTCCAGTTCGGCCAGGTCCGTCTCCAGCTCCTCCATGTCCTCGGTCCGCTGGATCCTCGCCCGCGCCGTCTTCGGCTTCGGGGCGGCCCTCAACTCGTCCAGCTCGCCGTTCAGCCGCTCTATCTCGGCGCGCAGGTCCGCCTCTTCCGGGCCTGCGTCGGGCCGGTGCCGCAGCGCCGCGTGACGGTCCGGGCCGGCCAGGTAGGCGAGGACCACGCCCAGCTGCGGCTCCAGGCGCTCGCCGGTGTCCGGGTCGAACCGGTCCAGGTCCCCGATGATGATCCGGTCCGTCTCCTCCTTGTCCACCCACACGTGCCCCTTGGGGTGGCACTGGTAGCCAAGGCCGGCCTTCCGGCCGTTCTTCCTGCGGGCCATGACCGCCATGTACCCGCCGCAGACGTCGCATCTCATCGTCATGGTCAGCACATGCTTGATGTGCGCTCCGGTGTAGGTGCGCCGCGAAGGATCGGCGAGGACGGTCTGCACGCGGTCGAACAGCTCGCGGGGAACAATGGGCGTCCAGCCCTCCCACTGCTCGGGAACCAGCATCCCGTTGTGCTTGCGCAGCCCTGCAAACGCCGGGCGCAGCAGCATCGATCGGAGGTTCTGAGGCGTGAACGGCCGGCCGTCCTTGCGGGTCACGCCGCGCTTCGTCCAGTCCTTGGCGATGGAGTAGATGGGCTCCGGCAGCGTGTCCGTGCTGCCCGCGACGCGTTTGAACAGCTCCAGCACGAGCGGGCCCTCGACCGGGTCGGGATACTGCGCCACGGGCCGGGGGCGGCCGTCGATCACCTCGTAGTCCCGGCGGTAGCCGTACGGCACCTGCCCCTGGGGGCGTCCCTCGCGGGCGGCGGAGTTCAGGCCGCGCAGCGTGCGGGCGGACAGGCGGCGCGCCTCTCGCTCGGCGTCGGCGATGCCGGAGATCAGCTCGTGCCGGTCGTTGTAGTTGCGCGGGTTGTACGGGGGCCGTTCGTGACTGGTGACGTGGATCAGATAGCCGTGCTCCTCGCACAGGTCGATGATCTCCACACCTCGGCCGGTCTCGCGGGCGAGCCTGGAGATCTCCCACAGCACCAGCACATCGCCGGGCTGTCCGAATGCTCCCGTGCGCAGGTCGGTCACGAGCTTCTCGAAGTCGTCGCGGGCCTTGCGCGCGAACTTGGAGGCCGACTCGGCGTCCTTGTACGGTTCGCCCCACGTCCAAGGGCCATAGTCCTGCTCGGACTCCAGGTTGTCCTTGTGCTGGTCCCGGATACTGCGTGCAACGCGGTTCTTGCCCTTGGACACGCGCAGGTACTCGCGAGCCGTGCGGGTGACGGCCTGGCCCGGCGCGGCTTCAACTGCCGTCAGTACGGCCATGTTTCCCCTCCCTGCCGAAACTGGAGCCAGATTACCAATGATTGACGCCGACCCGTGGTGGGCGACCTTGAGGACATCCACCGGTCCCAGCCCGGCTCCGGCCGGCGACCGCAGCAGCGCCTGCTGGGACGGGGGTTCGAGATCACCGAGCAGCAACAGGGTCAGGCCCGCCGACCGCACGAGCAGGGCGACGCTCGCGTCGTTCGGACCGTCCGGGAACGGGGTCGGCAGCGTCGGGGGTACCTCCCCGCCCATCGGCGTCCCCCCGCTCGAACGAAGCCGGGCGTGGGGCAGAACCGGAGAGCTGGAGGGAGGCCACACCACCCGCCAGTCGAGCGCTCCGGTGCGGCGGTGCTCCCCGGCCGCGGCGCGCGTGACGGGGATGTGCCGGGCCGCCGCCTGAGCGTGCACAAACGCGGCCTGCTCCGGTGGTTCCTCGAACCAGGTGGTCTCGATCGCCCCCACCGAGCGCCCGCGCAGCACTCCGGGCAGCCCCGTCACATGGTCGGCGTGGAAGTGGGTCAGCACGACCAGCGGGACACGGGTGATGCCGAGCGCGGCCAGACACCGGTCGACCAGCGCGGGATCGGGTCCCGCGTCCACGACCACGCCCGTGGCGTGGCCCGCGGCGAGCACGGTGGCGTCCCCTTGGCCCACGTCGCACATCGCGAACCGCCAGCCCGGTGGCGGCCACCCGGTGATCACCCGGGTCAGGGGCGGGGGCCGCACCACCACGAGCAGCATCACCGCGGCACAGAGGACGGCCAGCCAGGGACGGCTCAGCAGCCTCCGGCCCACGAGCACCACGACCGAGGTCACCGCCGCGAGCAGCAGCGCCCCTGCCCAGCTGCCCGGCCAGTCCACTCCCCCGCCCGG
Organism: Streptomyces caeni; assembly: GCF_042678285.1. NCBI lineage: Bacteria > Bacillati > Actinomycetota > Actinomycetes > Kitasatosporales > Streptomycetaceae > Streptomyces > Streptomyces caeni. Next base: position 53,338 of record NZ_JBHUDX010000004.1, on the reverse strand, counting down.
CAGCGCCGCCCCGGTGCGCGCGATACCGGCGATCCACCCGGCGGGCAGGCCCGCGCACCACGCGAGCACCTTGGCTGCGGGCATGGCCATCGGCGCCGCCCCCAGCGCGGCGAAACCCAGCACCGTCGCCGGCGCCACCGCCAACTCCGCAAGCAGGTTGCACGGCACCGCGACCAGGCTCACCCGCGCCGACAGCAGCGCGACGACCGGTGCGCACAGCGCCTGTGCGGCCGCGGCGGCGGCCAGTGCCTCAGCCGCGCGCGACGGCACCCCGCGCCGTCGCAGCGCCGCACTCCAGCGGGGAGCGAGGGTGAGCAGCGCGCCGGTCGCCAGCACGGAGAGCAGGAAGCCGTAGCTGCGGGCGAGCCAGGGGTCGTAGAGCACCAGCAGCAGGACCGCCGTGGCCAGCGCGGGGATCAGGGATCTGCGGCGCCCGGTCGCGAGGGCCAGCAGCGCGATCGCCCCGCAGGCCGCGGCCCGCAGCACACTCGGATCGGGCCGGCACACGATCACGAACCCGAGGATGAGCGTGCCGCCGAGCAGCGCGGTTCCCCTCAACGGGATACCGAGCCGGGGCGCCAGCCCCCGCCGCTCCGCGCGCTGGGCCAGTCCGGCCGGGCCGATGAACAGGGCCAGCAGGAGGGTGAAGTTGCCCCCGCTGACGGCCAGCAGGTGGGCGAGGTCCGTCTTCTTGAAGGCGTCGTCCAGATCGGGGGTGACCCGTGAGGTGTCCCCCACGACCAACCCGGGCAGCAGTGCCCGCGCATCCGGATCCAGACCGTCGGTGGCCTCCCGCAGCCCGGCGCGCAACGCCCCCGCCCACCGCTGCGCACGGGACGGCTCCCCCACCACGTCGAGCGGTTCCCCGGCCCGTACGCGCAGCACGGCGGCGTGATGCCCCGCGGCCGAAGAGGGCGCCAACCGCGCGGCCACCCGTACCCGGGTGGAGGGCAGCAGGGCCTGCCAGGGCGAGCGTCCGGGTCCGTCCCCGAGGCTGGGCGAGCCGGTCGTCACTGCCACCCGGGACTTCATGTCGACAATCACCAGCACCGGTGTCCGTGTGGCCGTCACGGTCCCGTCCGCTCTCCTCAGACGCCGGACCACGGCGTCGAACAGCACGGCGGTCGGCGTCGCGTGGTCGCCCTCGATCCTGGGCCGGCTCAGCCGTGGATCAGAGGAGACCTCGACCTCAGCGGTCACCTTGGCGTAGGTGCGCGCGAGGGCGGGGACGGGGCCCCGCCGCAGGTCCGCACCGTGCAGCCCGGCGGACTGCAGCGCGGCGGCGGCACAGAGCAGCACGGCGGCGACGGACACCGCCGACCGGGAACCCGGTGCCCTGCGACGGCCCTCGGTACCGCCCGGCGCTCCGGCCCGCGCACCGCCTCGCGCGCCCGATCGCCACACGGTCAGCAACCCGCCTGCCGCCGGCAGGCAGACGGCCACCACACCGGTGACCCACACGGCCGGGGCATCCAGCGCCCAGGCGGCGGCCGCCCACGCCGCAAGCGCGGGTGCGACCAGCCGCAGGTCCGCCGGTCCTTCCGGCCGGGCGTCCTGGTCTCCGGGCCCGACACCGCTGCCGGTGATGCGTGCCGGCGTCCGCGCCCCGCCCGCGGCGTCCGCGTTCGGCGCCCTCATGGCCGTACGAGATTCCGGAGATCGGCGAAGCGGCGTTCACCGATGCCGTTGACGTCGCGGAGCTCGTCGACCGAGCGGAAGCCGCCGTGCCGGGCGCGGTAGTCGACGATGTGCCGGGCGAGGACGGGACCCACCCCCGGCAGCGCGTCGAGCTGGTCCACCGTCGCCGCGCTCAGCGAGACCGGGGTGGCGGGAACCGCGCCGGCAACGGATCCGCCGGTGACCGGGCCCACCGGGTTCCCGCCCGTCACGGGTGCCGGACCACCGACCACGATCTGCTCGCCGTCCACCAGCAGGCGGGCGCGGTTGAGGGCGTCGGTGTCCGTGCCCGGGCGCACTCCGCCCGCCGCACGCAGGGCGTCGGCCACCCGGGACCCGGCCGGAAGCCTGAGCAGGCCGGGCCTGCGCACCTTGCCGCTGACGTCCACGACGACCGCGGCACCCGTCCCCGGCCCCGCTCCGGGACCGGTGCCCGGCCCGTCCCCCGGTTGCGGTCCGGCCGGCGCGCCCGGCTCGACCGACCGCTCGCCCCGCTTCGCGCCCGGCGCCCCGTACGGCGCCGCGGCGCGCACCACCTCGGGCGCCCGCACCTGCCGGGTCCTGCCGGCCCAGAAGTGCTGTGCGGCGAGGACCGCGGCCACGACGAGCAGCACGCTCAGCGCGGCGACGCTCTTGCGCTCCAGTCCGCACCTCGACTGCAGCCACAGCGGCATCCGCTCCCGCACGGCCGGCCCCCACCGCTCCCGCCACATGCGCAGGCCGCCCGTGGCGCCGTGCACGGGTGTGCCGGCCCCACCGGCCGCCGGGGCGACCGGTGGGGCCGGGTCGGCCGCCTCGCCCGTCTCGGACTCGACCGGCTCGACCGGCTCGACCGGGTCCGCCGACACCGGTCCGGAAAGCCCGGCCGGCCGGACCGGCACGGAAAGCCCGGTCGGCACGATGGGTCCAACCGGCACGGCCCGCCCATTCGACTTGACCGACCCGGCCGGCCCGACCGGTTCAGCCGACGCGGCCGCCTCCACGGCGGTCGGCGCCCGGAAGCCACAGGTCCCCCTCCCCGTCGCCGTGCTCCCCCGTGGCTGCCGCCTGTCCCCGGCGGCTCCCGGCGGATCGTTGCCGAACTCCTGCCGCTCGCCCGTCCCTTCCGTGAAGAGCGCCTCCGCGCGCAGGCGCAGTGTGTCGGCGGCCGGCGTCCGGCGATGTCGTCGGGCATGCGGCCGGACGCGCTCGGGGGCATGTCCCGGGGAGTGCCGTGGGAGATGGCGGGTGCGGCCGTCGGAGCCCGGGCCGCGGCCCGGACCGCTCGTGGGAGTCGCTGTACGTGAACGTGATCGAAGTGCCATGCGCCGAGGATCGGGCACACCGCCGAAATCGCGATGATCTTGGTCGATTCCCGGGGATTACTGCCCAGTTGTGGATAACTCCGTCACCCATCCGAGCAGTGGTCACGCCCCGGCCGCCCTGGCGAGCGAGCGGGCACCGCCGCGTCACCGAGGCGAGACAACGGCCCCCAGCAGCCCGGGGCCGGTGTGGGCCCCGATCACCGCGCCGACCTCGCTCACATGCAGTTCGGCCAGCCCGGGCACCCTTCCGCGCAGGCGGTCGGCCAGGGCCGATGCCCGTTCCGGGGCCGCGAGGTGGTGGACCGCGATGTCGACCTGCGCGCTGCCCGCCCGCTCGACCACGATCTCCTCCAGACGGGCGATCGCTCTGGACGCCGTGCGCACCTTCTCCAGCAACTCGATACGGCCGCCGTCCAGCTGCAGCAGGGGCTTCACCGCGAGCGCCGAGCCCAGCAGTGCCTGAGCGGCGCCGATCCGGCCGCCCCGCCGCAGGTAGTCGAGGGTGTCGACGTAGAAGTACGCGGAGGTGCCGGCGGCCCGCTTCTCGGCGGCAGTGACCGCCTCGTCGAGGGTTCCGCCCGCCTCCGCGGCCTCCGCGGCGGCGAGGGCGCAGAAGCCGAGGGCCATCGCGACCATGCCGGTGTCGACGACGCGCACCGGCACGGGAGACCGGCGCCCGGCGAGCACCGCGGCGTCGTACGTGCCCGAGAACTCCGAGGAGAGATGCAGCGAGACGATGCCGCTCGCGCCCGACTCGGCGACCCTGCGGTAGGTCTCGGCGAAGAGCTCGGGGCTGGGCCGGGACGTGGTGACGGGCCGTCGCTTCTGCAACGCCTCGGCCAGGGAACGGGCTGAGATCTCGGTGCCCTCTTCGAGCGCCCGGTCGCCCAGCACCACGGTCAGCGGCACCGCGGTGATGCCGTGACGCTCCATCGTCCGCGGCGGCAGGTAGGCCGTGGAATCAGTGACGATCGCGACATGGCGGGGCATGAGCTGGAGGTTACCTGCCGCAACGCCCGGGTGGCAGCCCGGCCCCTCCGACCTGGGCGCACCTTGACGGAATCATGTGGTGCTCTCGGGGCGGGGCTTCTTCTGCCAGGAGTACGCGAACCGCTGTCCCGGCGGGGCGATGGACGGGCGGGCCGGCTCCTGCGGCGCACGGGATTCGGATGTCTGCGGCCGCATCCGGTCGGGGACGGCAGGGTCCTCGGGAGCCGACGCCTCCGGCCACGACGGGGCGGAGGGCATCGGCTCCTCCTTGGTCCAGTGGCGCAGCGCGCCCGCCTCCACGTCGATCTGTGCGCTCAGCGCGTCCAGATCGTCGTCGGCGAACCGTCGGGCCCTGTCGAGTGCCGCCCAGCGCAGCGAGTCCGCCGACCGTGTGATCCGCTCGGCGCGCTCGCGCAGTTCGGGCAGGCGGGAGGCCAGGAGGCGCCGGTCCGGCTCTGCTTCCAGCCGCTTGAGTTCGGCGTCGAGTTCGTGTCCGTGCGCGCTGAGCCGCCGGAAGAGGCCGAGTGACTCCTTCAGCGACGCGTCCTCGGCGGCTCCGGCGCTCAACGCGTCCTGAGTGGCGCGCATCGAGGTGCGCAGCTTCAGACGGAGCTGGGCGAGTTCGCCGGACGGTCCGGGCTGGGCAAGGGTTCTGGCGCGCAGGGTGGTGTCCTCGACCGTGCGCCGTGCCTGCGCGATCGTCCGGTCCACGCCGCGTTTGGCCGCGCCGATCACCTTCACCGTCGCGTATGCCCCGAATGCGACGCACAGCACGAACAGGAGCACGACGACGGTCAAGAAGGCTTCCACGACGACGCTCCTCCTCGGGCCGGCCAGAGCGGCTGGTGCACCGCTCCTCCACGGTAAACGCAGCAGGCAGGCCCGGGGTTCCGCAAGAACCCCGAACCTGCCCGTAGGGGACTACCCGGACATGGGCCGTGCGGCCCGACATCCCTGGTGCACGGGAGGGTGGGGCGCCCGGCGGCCGTCACACCGTGACGATGTTCACCAGCTTGGGCGCGCGCACGATCACCTTGCGGATGCCGGCGCCGTCCAGCGCCGCAACCACCTTCTCGTCGGCCAGCGCCGCCTTCTCCAGCTCCTCCTCGGAGATCGACGGGGAAACCTCCAGGCGCGCCTTGACCTTGCCCTTGACCTGGACGACACAGGTGACCGTCTCGTCGACGACGTACGCCGGGTCGGCCACCGGGAAGTCCTGGTGGACGACCGAGCCGGTGTGGCCCAGCCTGTGCCACAGTTCCTCGGCGATGTGCGGGGCCAGCGGCGCGGTCAGCAGCACCAGGGCCTCGGCGACCTGGCGCGGCACCGGCCGGCCCGCCTTGGTCAGGTGGTTGTTCAGCTCGGTGATCTTGGCGATGCCCGTGTTGAACCGCAGGCCCTCCAGGTCCTGGCGCACTCCGTCGATGGCCTTGTGCAGGGCGCGCAGGGTCTCCTCGTCGGGCTCGGCGTCGACGACGGTGACCTCGCCGCTCGCCTCGTCCACGACGTTGCGCCACAGGCGCTGCAGCAGCCGGAACTGGCCCACCACCGCGCGTGTGTCCCACGGCCGCGACACATCCAGCGGACCCATCGCCATCTCGTACAGGCGCAGCGTGTCCGCGCCGTACTCGGCGCAGATCTCGTCCGGAGTGACCGCGTTCTTCAGGGACTTGCCCATCTTGCCCAGCAGCCGGGTGACCTTCTCGCCCTCGTAGTGGTAGGCGCCGTCGCGCTCCTCCACCTCGGCGGCGGGCACCGCGATGCCCCGGCTGTCGCGGTAGACGTATGCCTGGATCATGCCCTGGTTGAACAGCTTGTGGAAGGGCTCCGCCGAGGAGACGTACCCCAGGTCGTACAGGACCTTGGACCAGAAGCGCGCGTACAGCAGGTGCAGCACGGCGTGCTCGGCGCCGCCGACGTACAGGTCGACGCCGCCGTGCGGCATGCCCTCGCGCGGGCCCATCCAGTAGCGCTCGATCTCCGGGTCGACCAGCTTGCGGTCGTTGTGCGGGTCCAGGTAGCGCAGCTCGTACCAGCACGAACCCGCCCAGTTGGGCATGGTGTTGGTCTCGCGGCGGTACTTCTTCGGCCCGTCGCCCAGGTCCAGGGTGACGTTGACCCACTCCTCGTTGCGGGACAGCGGGGTCTCGGGCTGGGTGTCGGAGTCGTCCGGGTCGAAGGTGCGCGGCGAGTAGTCCTCGACCTCCGGCAGTTCCAGCGGCAGCATCGACTCGGGCAGCGCGTGGGCGACTCCGTCCTCGTCGTAGACGATCGGGAAGGGCTCGCCCCAGTAGCGCTGGCGGCTGAACAGCCAGTCGCGCAGGCGGAAGTTCACGGTGCCCTCGCCGATGCCCTTGCGCTCCAGCCACTCGGTGATGCGCGCCTTGGCCTCGACGACCCTCTGGCCGTCCAGGGTCACGGTCCCGCCGGCGGAGTTCACGATCTTCGCATCGTACGAGTCGAAGGCGTCGTCCCACGTGGACGGGTCGGTGCCACGGCCGTCGGACGGCTCGACGACACAGCGCATGGGCAGCTCGAAGGCCCGCGCGAACGCGAAGTCACGGCTGTCGTGCGCAGGGACGGCCATGATGGCGCCGGTGCCGTAGCCCATCAGCACGTAGTCGGCGATGAAGACGGGGATCCGCTCGCCGCTGACCGGATTGGTGGCGTAGGCGCCCGTGAAGACGCCGGTCTTGTCCTTCGCCTCGGCCTGCCGTTCGACGTCGGACTTCGAGGCGGCCTGGGCGCGGTAGGCGGCGACCGCCTCGGCGGGCGTGGCGTGGCCGCCGGTCCACACCGCGGGCGTGCCCTCGGGCCAGGCGTCGGGGGTGAACTTCTCGACCAGCGGGTGCTCCGGCGCCAGCACCATGTAGGTGGCGCCGAACAGGGTGTCCTGGCGCGTGGTGAAGATCGTGATCGCTTCGCCGTCGATGGGGAAGTCGACGCGGGCGCCCTCGGAGCGGCCGATCCAGTTGCGCTGCTGCAGCTTGATGGCCTCGGGCCAGTCCAGCTCCTCCAGGTCGTCCAGCAGCCGGTCGGCGTAGGCCGTGATGCGCATGTTCCACTGACGCAGCTTGGCCTTGAAGACGGGGAAGTTGCCGCGCTCCGAGCGGCCGTCGGCGGTGACCTCCTCATTGGCCAGGACCGTGCCCAGGCCGGGGCACCAGTTGACGGGCGCGTCGGAGGCGTACGCCAGGCGGTACTCGCCCAGGACACCGGCGCGCTCCACGGCGCTCAGCTGGTTCCACGCGCGCGTGGTGCCCGGAATCGCTCGCTCACCGGATTCGAACTGGGCGATCAGCGCGGAGATCGGGCGGGCCTTGCGCGCCTCCTCGTCGTACCAGGAGTTGAAGATCTGCAGGAAGATCCACTGGGTCCACTTGTAGTAGTCGGGGTCGATCGTGGCGAACGACCGCCGCTTGTCGTGGCCCAGGCCCAGCCGGCGCAGCTGGGTCTTCATGTTCTCGATGTTGGCCTCGGTGGACACGCGCGGGTGCGTGCCGGTCTGCACGGCGTACTGCTCGGCGGGCAGGCCGAAGGCGTCGAAGCCCAGGGTGTGCAGGACGTTGTGGCCGGTCATGCGCTGGAACCGGGCGAACACGTCGGTGGCGATGTAGCCCAGGGGGTGGCCGACGTGCAGACCCGCACCCGAGGGGTACGGGAACATGTCCATGATGAACTTCTTGGGCTTGGCGACCAGCTCCGGGTCTCCGGCCAGGTCTCCGCTGGGGTTCGGCGCCGCATAGGTGCCCTCGGCATCCCAGAAGTCCTGCCAGCGTGCCTCGATCTCGGCCGCCATGGCGGCCGTGTAGCGGTGCGGCGCGGCCTCCGCCGACACGGCAGCGGCGGCAGCGGGGTTCGTCTCGCTCATGATCCTCAAAGCTCCATCGATCGTCTCTGCCAGCGGAAATGAAAAAGCCCCTCGCACAGGAGGGGACGCCGCGCCGATTCCGGCCATCCGATTGACCCGGTGGTCGGGACTGATCAGCGCGGCTCGCTAAGCAGAAGGCGTACGGCACGCATGGCGCCAGGGTACCGCAGCGCCCGAGCGCATCGCGACGGGCTTCCGCCTGCACGCACCGGCAGCGGAGGGAGGTGAACCCAACGCGCGGCGGAGCCGTACTGAGACCCGGACGGTCAGGTTGTGAAGGTCTCGAGGAGCTGAACAACATTCAAACGCTACTTCGCGTAACACCAGCTAATCGGACAACACCACCACCCCGTTGCCCTTTGATAACAACGCAATAACTCAAACCTCGTACCGCTCGGTTTGGAGCCACCTAAAGTGCGGCAGCGGGACCGCCTTCCCGAAACCTTTCGGAGTGACCCCCATGAACCCTCAACGTAGTAACAGCTCGCTCCCCAAGCCGGGTCGCTCGGCCTACGGTGTGGCGACGGTCGTGGTGCTGCTGCTGATACCCGTGGTCGTGCTGTACGGAGGCAACTGGCTCCAGGAATTCCTCAACTTCGGCGCGGGCGTCGTGGCGCTGGTCCTCCTCACCTGCTCGGTGATCTGGGGGCTCGTCGCCCAGGACCGGCTGCTCCTCAACATCCGCCAGCGGATCGTGGCCCAGGCCGTCCACCGGGTGACCGCCGTCGGCTCGATCGCCTTCCTCGTGGTGCACATCGGCATCAAGCTCGCGCTCGAACACACCGTGTGGATCGCCGCGGTGATCCCCTTCGGGCTCGGCTTCAGCGGTATCGGCGGGCTCGTCGGGCTCGGCACCCTGGCCGGCCTGCTCATGATCTTCGTGGGCGTCACCGGTGCGCTGCGCAACCAGTTCGCGTCCCCGGCCCCGGTCGCGGCACGCTGGCGGGCGATGCACATGCTGGCCTATCCGGCCTGGTGCGCGGCCCTCATCCACGGCCTGTACGCCGGCCGTGCGGTGAAGAGCCCACTCTTCACCTACCTGTACGAACTGTCCTTGCTCGCGGTCATGGCGGCCCTCGCGCTGCGCGCCGCGCCCCGCCCGTACAAGCGCAAGATCGCCGACCGGCTCCTCGCGATCTTCGGGAGCGAGGAGCCGCCGGGCCGCGACGACCTGGAGGAGAGCCGCGCCCGCGCCGCCGAGTCCGCCATGGCGGGCTTCGGATCGCGCTCCACGGGCCGCTCCGCCTCCCGCGAGGGACTGGTTCCCCCGCAGTCCTCCGCCCCCCTCTACGAGGCCCCCTCGGCCCGCACCATGACCCCGGAGTCCGGCAACGGCTTCGCCGCCGCCTACCGGGCCGTCTCGCCCACGCCGCGCGCACAGTCCCCGATGGCGCCCGACGCGACCCAGCGCATGGACATGCCACTGGACATGCAGTCCACGGAGGCAATGCCGCGCGTCGACGGGCAGGGCGGCACCTCGGGCAACTGGCCGATCCCGTCGCCGCCACCCGTCGGCGAGGCGCCCCAGTCCTCCTACGACCCGCTCAACGACACCGGATACAGCATCCCGGCCTACGGCAACGCGGGATACAACGGGTACGGCACGAGTGACATGTACGACACAGGCGAGACGAACGCACCCTACGGCACGTACAACCCGAACAACACGTACAACAGCGGTCCCACGGCGGAAACGCGGCCCGGCGTCTATGACACGCCGGGCGCCGGCGAACCCTGGAACGCGCCTTCCGGAGGCTTTAAGTGAACGAGGCCCTGCCCGACGTCCCAGAGGTCCGTGTGGTCGGGCTTCCGCAGCTCACGTCGGGCTTCGACCTTGTCGAGCGACTCGACCTGCCCATGCACCTCAAGGTGCACGGCCCGCTGGAGCCGGTGGGCGGCGAGCAGCTCGCCCAGCTCGCCGAACAGATCTCCCTGAAGGGGCGCGGCGGCGCGGGGTTCCCCTTCCACAAGAAGCTGCGGTCGGTCGCCGAGTCGGCGATCCGCCGCGGCATCCGGCCGGTGGTGGTCGTCAACGGAAGCGAGGACGAGCCCGCCTGCCGCAAGGACACGGTGCTGATCAACCGCGCGCCGCACCTCATCCTGGACGGCGCCCTGCTGGTCGCCGAGGCCCTGGGCGCCCGCACCCTGGTCGTCGGTGTGACCCGTGCGTCCACCGAGAGATCCATGGAGCAGGCGCTCAGCGAGCGCGGGCTGAGCAACCGCCGCGGAGCACCGATACGCGCGCGGGTGCAGCGCAATCCGGTGCGCATGGTCACCGGCGCCGCCTCCTCGCTGATCCGCTCCATCGACGGCGGCCCGGCGATCCCGCCCGGCCGCAAGGTCAGCGCCTCGCAGACCGGCGTCGGCGGCGCCCCCACGCTGCTGTCCAACGCCGAGACGTTCGCCCAGCTGGCGATCGCCGCGCGCATCGGGGCCGAGCGCTACTGCAACACGGGGCTGTACGACGAGCCCGGCACCGTCATGCTCACCGTCTCCGGGGCGGTCAACCGGCCGATGGTGATCGAGGTCCCGACGGGTGTGCCGCTGCGGTACGTGCTCCAGCTGGCCGGCGCCCCGCCGGTGCCGCAAGGCGTGCTGACCGGCGGCTACCACGGCAAGTGGATCGACGCGGCCACCGTCAACGAGGCGGTCGTCTCGCGCAACTCCCTGGATGCCGTCGGCGGCTCGCTGGGCGCCGGCGCGATCCTGCCCATCAGCCAGGAGACCTGCCCGCTGGGCGAGTCCCTGCAGGTGGCGAAGTGGCTGGCCGAGGAGAGCGCGGGCCAGTGCGGTCCCTGCTACCTGGGCCTGCCGGCCGCGGCACGCGGCATGGAGGACATCATCAACGGCGGCGGCCCCGCCGCGCTGGAGGCCCTCAAGCAGGTCGCCAAAGCCGTGAAGAAGCGCGGCGCGTGCTCGCATCCGGACGGCTCGGCGATGTTCCTGGAATCGACCATCAAGGCGTTCACGGACGATCTGGCCGCCCACGTCCTCGGCAACGGCTGCGGCAGGCCGGTGGAGGGCGTGCTGCCGCTCTTCGAGGGCGGCAGGGCGCCCACGGGCATCCCCGGCGGCGGACAGGCGGAGCCGGAGGCGGGTGCCAGCAGGCAGAAGATCTTCGTCGACTGGACGCTGTGCCGCGGCCACGGCCTGTGCGCGGACATCCTCCCGGAGGTCTTCGAACTGGGCGCCGACGGCTTCCCGACGGTCGCCCAGGCGCCGGTGCCGCTGTACGCGGAGGCGAAGGCGCTGCGGGCCGTGCGCCGCTGCCCGGCGCTCGCACTGCGGATCGAGGAGGACACACGGTCCGGTCCGTCCTCCCGCAGCAACCTGCCCGTGCTGTCGCAGGGGCGAGGGCGCCGCGCGCTCGGCCGCTGAGCGCGCGGGATGAGGGCCGCCCGCCCCTCGCGGGTGGTCCTCATCCCGCAGCGGCTCCCGGATCCCCGCCGCGCGCGAGCACACCCGCACACGACGAAGGCGGTCCATCCGATCGGATGGACCGCCTTCAAGTCCTGTGGAGCTAAGGAGAATTGAACTCCTGACCTCCTGCATGCCATGCAGGCGCTCTACCAACTGAGCTATAGCCCCGTGCGGTGCCCCGCCGGGTTTCCCCGGCGGCGACGCCAACATTACACGCTCCTCCCGGTGCACCACCAAATCGTTTCCGTCGGGTACGGGTTGGGAGGCCGCTTTGCGGGGGCGTGCCCCGGTGTCCGCGTTCGCCCGCGTCAGGCGGTGGCGAAGGAGTAGAAGCGTTTGAGGGTGCAGTGCTCGTCCAGGAGACGGCCGTAGATCGGCTCGCCCTCCAGCTCACGGTAGGTCTCGATCGGGTCGCCCTTTATGATCAGCGCCCGCGCGCACTCCTCGCACCAGTACTGGTAGTCGGGGTTGACCGGCTCCATGTCACGGACGATCGGTGTGCCGCTGCCGCACCAGTCGCACTTCCGCCTGTGTGCACCCATCGATCAGCTCCAGCTGTGGCCGCAGGCCGTGCACACGTAGGAAATGCCGCCGTTGTCGCCGAGGACCTGGGCGACATGGGACGAGCCGCAGGAAGGGCAGTCCAGGAGGGTGCCAGTTTGACGTGCCACCGCCACTGCGAGGGGGTCGCCGGTCCCCTCGCGGATGCTCCCAGGCATCGCTACTCCCTCCCGTCGGGCCGCGCACCCTTCCGGCCGTTTGATTCTGCCACGGCCGGGCCAATACGGTCAGCGACGCCTGCGTACCAGTCCGGACACGGCTCCCAGCACAGCCGTCGCGGCCAGCGCGTACATACATGCGAGGAGCGCGTCCGAAGAGGTATACGCCCCCAGGGCCCCAAGTGACTCAAGCCGGTTCAAGAACAGTGTGCCGAAGGCCGCGACACCGATCAGCTGGCCGAGCTGGGTGACCGTCGCGAGCAGTCCGCTGGCGTCCGCCGCGTCCTCGGGCCGCACGGTGGCGAGGGCCCTGGTGAGCGTGGGACTGAAGCTCAGCGCCAGGCCCACGCCGACGCCCGCGAGGGCCACGTACAGCCACGGCCCGCCGTCGCCCCCGCCGTGCAGCGCCCGGCCCACGCCGGCCACCGAGAGGGCGGCGAGCAGGAACCCGCCGGGGATCAGGGCGCGCTGCCCGGAGGCGGGCCAGCGCCGCCAGGTCAGACCGACGAGCCCGAACACCACGGCGGTGGGTGCGAAGGTGAGGCCGGCCCGCAGTGCGCTGTAGCCGAGGCCGCCCTGGATGTGCAGGGTGAGGGAGAACAGGAATCCCGCGTTGACGGCCATCACGGCCAGCAGCCGGACGACCGCGAGGCCGATGCCCGGGTGGCGCAGCACTCTCGGGGCGATCAGCGGTGCCCCTCCGCGCCGGGCGAGCCGGGACTCGTACCCGCAGAACAGCGCGAAGACCACCACGGAGACGGCGAGGCACAGCCGGGACCACAGCGGCCAGTCCTCCTCCTGGCCGAGGACGAGCGGCACGGTCAGCAGCGAGACGGCGGCGCCGAGCAGTGCCAGACCTGGCAGGTCGAGGCCGCGCGACCGTTCCAGGGCCTGGGCGTCGTCGCGCGGCAGGACGCGGCGGCCCATGGCCAGGAGCACGGCGCCGACGGGCACATTCACGAGGAACACCGGCCGCCAGCCGGTGCCGAACAGATCGGCGCTGACCAGCACGCCGCCCAGCACCTGCCCGGCGGCGGCACCGGTGGCGAGGACGGCGGAGTACACGCCGAGCGCCTTCGCCCGTGCCTCGCCGGTGAAGTGACGCTGGATCAGGCTGAGCACCTGCGGGATCATCAGGGCCGATCCGGCACCCTGCACCAGCCGGAAGGCGATGAGCTGCCCCGTGGTCCCCGCCAGTCCGCAGGCCAGCGAGGCGGCCGTGAACACCGCGAGTCCGGCGAGGTGGACCCGCCGGTGCCCGAGCAGATCGCCGAGGCGCGCCCCGGTGATCAGCAGGACGGCGTACGAGATGGAGTACCCGGCGACCACCAACTGCAGCCCGGCCCCGCTCGCATGGAGTCCGGAACCGATCGCGGGTACGGCGACGTTCACGATGAAGACGTCGAGCAGGGCCATGAACTGCGCGGCGAGCAGGACCGCGAGCAGCCGGCCCGGACGAATGTCAGTGGCGTGGGTTCTACTGGTCGCAGGACGGATCGCGGGACGGGAGCCGGGGCCCGCGGGGGTTGTCGTCGTCATGCCTCCGAGCCTGACGACGGTTGGATACGGGTAACGAGAGCCCACCGATGCTGGTACTGACAGCACCTGGCAGCGTCCGGCTCCGGTCCCGACCATGGACGACGGGGGATGTGAGGACGATGGGGACGACACAGCGCCGCAGGCCGGAGCTGGCCGCCTTCCTGCGCAACAGGCGGGCCCGGGTGACGCCCGCCGACGTGGGCATGCCACCGGGGCTGCGGCGCCGGACGCCGGGCCTGCGCCGCGAGGAGGTGGCGCAGCTGTCCGGCGTGGGCGTCACCTGGTACACGTGGCTGGAGCAGGGCCGCCCCATCAACGCCTCGCCTCAGGTCCTGGACGCGGTGGCGCGCACCCTGCGCCTGGACCAGCCGGAGCGCGAGCACCTGTACCACCTCGCGGAGGTGCCCTACGGGCACTGTCCCGCGGGGCTGCCCGGGCGGGTCGGCCCGGAGATCCAGACCGTCGTCGACGCCCTCGACCCCCATCCGGCGGTCGTCTACAACGCGCGGTACGACGTCCTCGCGACCAACCCCGCCTACAGCGACCTGTTCCAGCTCCCGCCGAGAGGGGACACCGGCAGGCCCAACGCGCTGTGGATGCTTTTCACGGTGTCTGAGCAAGCCTGCCCGGTGGTGCGCCGGGACGAGGAGCTGCCGGTGATGGTGGCGACCCTGCGCTCCGCATACGGCAGACATGTGGGCGAGCCGGCCTGGGAGGACTTCATACGCGCGCTGTCGGCGGCCAGCCCCCACTTCGCCGCGCTGTGGGCGAGCGGTGAGGTGGCCCCGCCCGGGCCGCGGGTGAAGACCTTCCGCCATGGGGCGGTGGGTGAGCTGCGGATGACCTCGGTGTCGCTGTCGATCAACGGAATGCCGGAGTGCCGGATCGTGGTGTACACACCGGAGGACGCGGACGCCCGGGAGAAGGTGGCGCTGCTGCGGGAGCGCAGGCAGCGGCTGTGGCCGCCGTCGGACAGGGAACCGGCCGATGTGATGTGAGCCACACCGCGCACGAAAAATCCCGCCCCTCGCGGGACGGGATCCTTCGGTATCGGTCTTTGACAACTCAAGAGTGTCGATCTGTGGAGCTAAGGAGAATTGAACTCCTGACCTCCTGCATGCCATGCAGGCGCTCTACCAACTGAGCTATAGCCCCTCGCCCCACGCGGCCGAGCCGCATGGTGTTCCGCCCCGCTCGGCGAGGCGAACAAGAAGAACTCTAGCCTGCGACCTGCCGGAAAGTGAAATCCGGGTCCGGCGCCTGATGAGGCCGTGTCAGTCGTCGTCGCCGAGGACCGGCTCCGGGAGGGTGCCCGCGTTGTGCTCCAGGAGACGCCAGCCGCGGACGCCCTCGCCGAGGACGGACCAGCTGCAGTTGGAGAGACCGCCGAGGCTCTCCCAGTGGCGGGCCTCCAGGCCGATCAGGCGGCCGATGGTGGTGCGGATCGTGCCGCCGTGACTGACCACCACGAGGGTGCCCCCGTCCGGCAGCTTCTCAGCGTGCCGCAGCACCACGGGGGCGGCTCGGTCGGCGACCTCGGTCTCCAGTTCGCCGCCGCCGCGGCGGACGGGCTCACCGCGCTTCCAGGCGGCGTACTCCTCGCCGTACCGGGCGATGATCTCCTCGTGGGTCAGCCCCTGCCAGACGCCCGCGTACGTCTCGCGCAGGCTCTCGTCGTGGGTGACGTGGAGGCCCGTGAGCGCGGCCAGCTCGGCGGCCGTGGCGGCGGCGCGCCGAAGGTCGGAGGCGACGATGGCGTCCGGCTCCAGGGAGGCGAGCAGACGGGCGGAGCGGCGGGCCTGGGCGAGGCCGGCCTCCGTCAGCTCGACGTCCGTGGAGCCCTGGAAGCGGCGCTCCACGTTCCACATCGTCTGGCCGTGGCGCCACAGGATGAGGCGGCGGCCCCGCTTCCCCTCCTCGGTTCCTGCGGCGGTCACCGCAGCCCCCCGCCCAGTCCGGCGGCGTCCTCGGCGGCCTGCAGCCTGGCGTGCTCCTCGGCCTTGCCGCGGGTGGCCTGGGCGTCGGCGGGCAGCTCCAGCTCGGGGCAGTCCTTCCACAGCCGCTCCAGGGCGTAGAAGACGCGCTCCTCGCTGTGCTGGACGTGCACCACGATGTCGACGTAGTCCAGCAGCACCCAGCGGGCCTCGCGGTCGCCCTCGCGGCGCACCGGCTTGGCACCGAGTTCCTTGTTCAGCCGCTCCTCGATCTCGTCGACGATGGCCTTGACCTGGCGGTCGCTGGGCGCCGAGGCCAGCAGGAAGGCGTCCGTGATCGACAGCACGTCGCTGACGTCGTAGGCGATGATGTCGTGCGCGAGCTTGTCGGCGGCCGCCTGGGCGGCGGTGTTGATGAGTTCGAGGGAACGGTCCGTTGCGGTCACTACAGGGCTTTCCGTCGGCGGTCGGTGATACCTCAAGGGTCTCACGGACCGCCGGACGCTCCCCAAGTGATTAACGGATCACGCCCCGGCGACCCGGGATGTGATCCAGGTCACGACGACGGCTTGTAGTCCTGGCCGAGGACGACCGAGACGGTGGCGTTCGATGCCGCCGTGCCCTTCTTGACGGCGCTGGTGGGCAGTCCCAGGGTCTTGGCCACCTCGATCGCGTTCTCCTTGTCGCCATCGCCGGCGTAGGTGATGCGGGACTCGGCCTGGGCGGGGCCGGTACCGGCGTCGATGACGGTGTAGCCGCCGTTGACGAGCACGACGCGGGCCTGCGCCGCGGAGGACTTGGAGCCGGTGGCGTTCTTGACACCGACCCGGACGGCGTCGCCGGCCTGAGGGCTCTTCACGGTGCCGCCGAGCAGGTTCCTGACGACGGTCTCGGTGGCCTTCTGGCCGACGGTTCCGTCGGACTGGACCGGCAGCAGCTCGGTCTTGTAGTCGCCCTGCTTGGCGTGGTCGGCGAGCTTGGCGAGGAAGGTGCCGAGGTCCTTGTCGCTCAGGGACGGGTCGAGGATCTGAGCGAGCGTCTGCACCGTGGTCGTCGCGGCCTGCGGGTCCGAGGACATTTTGCGCAGCACACCCTGCATGACCTGGCCGAACCGCTCCAGCTGGGCGTCCTCGGGCTCACCGGGGGCGCGGTAGGTGGCATAGGCGACGGCCATCTTGCCGCTGAGGGTCTGGTTTTCCCCCTTGTGCACGAGGGGGGCGCCGCTCTTCTTCTTGGGGTCGGGGTCGGGGACGTCGGTGTCGGTAGTGACCTCGATGTTGCCGACGAGTTCGACGAGGTTGTTCAGATACGGGGTGTCGAGGCGCCAGGTGCCCTCGATGCTGGTGCCCAGGACGGCGTCGATGGCGTCGCCGGTACCGGAGGAGCCGTCGTCGGCGACCGACTTGGCGAGTGTGGTCGTGGTGCCGTCGTCGGAGGTCAGGGCAAGGGAGTTGGGCAGCAGGACGGTCGCACCCTGCTTGGTGGTGGTGTTGTCGACGAGCAGTGCGGTGGAGGTGCCGCCGCCCTTGGTGTTGTGCAGGTGGACGACGATCACGTCGCGGTTCTGGGCGCCCGCGGCGGTCGTCGTCCCGCCGGACGAGGCTGCGGAGGAAGTGCCGGGCAGCTTGCCCGCGTACCAGAGGTAGCCGGCTCCGCCGAGGCCCACCAGCGCGAGGACCACGACGAGGGCGATGATCCGGCTGCGGGCACGGCGCCTGGCCTCCTCACGGCGCTCGGTGCGGTTCTCGGTGAACTTCAGCCAGTCGATGACGTCTTCGGAGTCGCCGTCGGGTTCCTCCACGAAGGCGAACTGCTCGGTGCGGTAGTCCCGGTCGCCGCGCGACTCCCGGTCGGCGGCGGTCCCCACCGGTCCGCTGGGGCCGCCGTCAGGGAAGCCGTCGGGGAAGCCGTCCGCGCGGCCGGGGCGGCTTCCGGACGGTCCCGCCTGCTGCGGGATGTACGCGGTCTGCTCGGGGACAGGCGGCTGCGGACCGCTCGTCGCGGTCTGCCCGTACGGGTCGTGGCCGCCGGTGCCGGTGCCGTAGGGGGCGTAGGGGTCGTACGGGGGGAGGGGCGGCTGCCGGCCCGTGTCCTGGGAGGGCACCGCTTGCTGCTGACCGGTGTGGTACGGCGCCACCGGCTGGTGCGGACCGGTGGCGTACGGGTCGTAGCCGTAGCCAGGTGGCTGCTGCTGGTTGCCGTAGGGGTCGTAGCCCTGCGGGGCCTGCTGCACTGGCACCTGCCGGTACACAGGCTGCCCGAACTCGTCGTAGCCGACGAGCTCGTACTGGTCGCCGCCCGCGTATCCGTCGTATCGGTCGTTCACCGGTGGCCCCTCTCGGCTCACTCGCCGCGGTACAGCTGCCGTTTGTCGATGTAGCGCACCACGCCGTCCGGCACCAGATACCAGACGGGTTCGCCCTTGGCGACCCTCGCACGGCAGTCTGTGGACGAGATGGCCAGCGCGGGAACTTCCACGAGCGAGACGCCACCCTCGGGAAGACCGGGATCGGCCAGGGTGTGACCGGGGCGGGTGACGCCGATGAAGTGCGCGAGGGAGAACAACTCGTCCGTGTAGCGCCAGGTGAGGATCTGGCCGAGGGCGTCGGCACCCGTGATGAAGAAGAGGTCGGTGTCGGGGTTGAGGGCCTTGAGGTCGCGCAGGGTGTCCGTGGTGTAGGTGGGGCCGCCGCGGTCGATGTCGATGCGGCTGACGGAGAACTGGGGGTTCTCGGCGGTCGCGATGACGGTCATCAGATAGCGGTCCTCGGCCGGGGTGACCTTCCGGTCGGTCTTCTGCCACGGCTGGCCGGTGGGCACGAACACCACCTCGTCCAGGTGGAACTGCGCGGCGACCTCGCTGGCCGCGACGAGGTGCCCGTGATGGATCGGGTCAAAGGTCCCGCCCATGACGCCAAGGCGTCGTTTGCCCGGGCTCGACGGCCCGCTTCCGGGGCCGGGACCCGTGCCCTTCGCCGGACCGGTGGGCGTGTGCTGCTCTCCCATGCATGCAGACCCTACCGGCCCGGCCGCCGGGCACCGGCCGACAGGACCCGGCGGGCGGCCGCGACCGGGCCCTGCGCCGGACTCAGCGGTCCCGGTTGAAGCGGGTGGTGATCCACAGCAGCGCGAGGAGGATGACGAGGGCGGCACCGCCCGTCATGTAGGGGCTGATGCTCTCGTGGTTGCCGCCCTCGGCGAGGGTGGCCAACTGGGCGGCGGTGCTGTGGAAGCTCATCTCGGCAGACCTATCCGGAGTCGGCGGAACAAAGACGTCGGCTCATCGTAAGCGGGCGCCTCGGCACTGATCACGCCGACTCCGCCATTGGCGGGGAAGGGCCCGCCGGAGCACGGGGCGGCTCGCCGCACACCGCCGCCCGTCATTCGTCCTTGCGCCGGTAGCCCCGCAGCAGGAACCAGCCGGCCATGACGCAGCCGACGACCATCACGATCAGCACGATGCGGAGCAGGTCGCCCGGCCCCTGCCGCTGCGCGGCCGTCGCCGCCCCGGTGAGCCAGGCGGCGGGAGTGTGATCCATCGGATCGCTCCTTACGGTGTGCTGCCCCGCCACCGTATCTCCGCCTAGGCTGGAGTCCGCTTCGGGGGCACATCGGGGCGTCGCACGGCATGCACGGTCGCTCCACCGGGTGGCCGCCCGATGATCAATCGCACAGTGAGCGACACCAGACACATGGGGGAACACATGTCCGACGACGGCCGTGACCAGAACGGGCACGAAACCGTGCCGAGCAGGCAGCGCAGGCGTTTTCCGGGGATCTCCTCGCGCGCGTACGAGCACCCGGCGGACCGTTCGGCTCTGGTGGCCCTGCGCAAGCTCACCGGCTTCGACACGGTCTTCAAGGCACTCAGCGGTCTGCTGCCCGAGCGCAGCCTGCGGCTGCTGTTCCTCTCCGACTCGGTGCGGGTCTCAAACGCGCAGTTCACGCATCTCGACGACATGCTGCGGGACGCCTGTCACATCCTGGACCTGGAGAAGGTCCCGCCGATGTACGTCACGCAGGACCCGCAGCCGAACGCGATGTGCATCGGCCTCGACGAGCCGATCGTCGTCGTGACGACGGGACTCGTGGAACTGCTGAACGAGGAGGAGATGCGGGCCGTCGTCGGCCACGAGGTGGGGCACGCGCTGTCCGGCCACGCCGTGTACCGGACGATCCTGCTGTTCCTGACCAACCTCGCGGTCCGGGTCGCGTGGATCCCGCTGGGCAACCTCGCGATCATGGCGATCGTGACCGCGCTGCGGGAGTGGTTCCGCAAGTCGGAGCTGTCGGCCGACCGGGCCGGGCTCCTGGTCGGGCAGGACCTGCAGTCCTCGATGCGCGGCCTGATGAAGATGGCAGGCGGCAACCACCTGCACGAGATGAACGTGGACGCGTTCCTGGAGCAGGCCGAGGAGTACGAGGCCGGGGGCGACCTGCGCGACTCCGTACTCAAGATCCTCAACATGCTGCCGCGCACGCACCCCTTCGCCGCGGTCCGCGCGGCGGAGCTCAAGAAGTGGGCCGCCTCTCGCGACTACCAGCGGATCATGGACGGTCACTACCTGCGGCGGACCGAGGACAAGGACACCTCGGTGGCGGACTCCTTCCGGCAGTCGGCGGCCGGCTACGCCAACGACGTGAAGCAGTCCAAGGACCCGCTGATGAAGCTGGTCAGCGATCTCGCGGGCGGCGCCGGAGACCTCGGCGGCCGGGTGCGGCGCGGCTTCGCGGGCTTCGCCGGCGGCGCCCCCAAGGACGCGCCGCGTGAGTCGCGCGAGGGGCGGACGGCAGAGGCAGAGGGCCGGCCGGGCGACGACGGCACCGGAGACGAGACCCCCGGCCACGACGCCTGACCACGGCGGTCCGGACGGCGACGCCTGATCGCGGCCCGCACGGCGACGGCGCCCGCCCGGGCCCCCTCCCTGGGCCGCGCCCGCCCGGGCCCCCTCCCGGGGCTCTCGCCTCCCAGGAACCTCAGAGCCTCGGCTGCGCGCTCTTCGCCAGGGAGCCGCACAGGGCCGTCACGGTGGTGTCACCCGTCGCGTAGGGGTCGGTGCCGGCCGGGCCGCCCGCCTTGGGCGTCTGACCCGCCAGCAGCGGGCGCAGCTCGTTCGTGGCGTCCTCGGCGCAGGCCAGCGGGCCGGCCTGGACGTACGAGGAGATCAGCTGCACCTGGTGCATGCGCAGGTCGTTGCGGTCGAAGCGGAAGGTCAGCTCGCGCCGCACGGTGAACAGCGACGCCTTGGCCTTCGCATCGGATCCGGCCGGCTTCAGCGCGTACACCAGGGTGTGGTCCGCGGTGACCTCCAGGGTGTCGGAGTTGGTCTGCGCCGCCTCCAGAGTGCCCTGGACGCGGATCTTGCGGTCGGCCAGCTGGACACGGGACGGGTCGAAGCGGATCAGCCAGCCGGTGGGCTCGTGTCGGCCGTCCGCGGCCGGATGCGCAAAGCCCTGGTCGAACTGGTCGAGCTGCTGCGGGTTCAGCAGCAGCCGCACGGGACGCACGGCGCCGCCGGTGAGGACGGCCGGGTCGAGCGAGGACTGGACGAGGTAGTCCTTCGCGGTGGTCAGGGCGGCGACGACCTGGCTCTCGGAGAAGTCCGCGGTGCGCCGCGTGGCGGGGAGGGTGATGCCCTCGGCGCCGACCCGGTACTGGGCGGCGGGGCTGTGGGCGTAGAGGGTCTCGGGATCCTGGGCGCCGGGTACGGCGGACTGCGGCGCGAGGGGTATGACCGTGGACCGCTGCGGCTCTACGGGCTGTGCCTTCGGCGTCGGGTACGGATGGCGTACGCCCATGTAGATCGCTGTGGCGAAGGCGATCGCTATCAGCGCCACGAGGATCAGGGACTGGCGGGGCAGTCCGCGGTGCAGCGCCGGGCGGCGGCGCACGGCCGGGGCGTGGTCGGACATCCGCTCCCGCGCGGAGTACTCCTGCAGGCGGGCAGCACGAACGAACGACTCGTCGAACACGACGGATCGGTATTCGTCCTCGCCACCACCGGGAGCGCCCTCGGGTGTCCCCTCAGGTGGGTCTCCAGGCCCGCCCATACCTTCAGGGTAGGTCTCCTGGAGCTCAGGTAAACGCACTGGTGCACGACAAGTTCTGACAGGTTCTCACCAGGATTTCGCGCCGGCGTCGGGCCTGGGGGCGGCCCGCGGCGCGCACGGACTGCCTCAGGGAGTCCGCGGAACCGCCGAGAACGCCGGGGGCGAGTACTCCGCAGAGGCCGAGGGGCCCGTGCCGGCGCCGGCGCCGGCCTCCTGCCCCTGCCCCTGCCCCTGCTCCAGCCCGGTCCTTGGGGGCGGAACCTGCTCCTGACGGCCCGAGGACGCGCCCCGGTACACCGCGGTGAAGGCGAGGGCGACCATGCCGATGCCCATCACGAGGGCGAGCATCCAGGCGACCGGGCGGTGCCAGCGGGCCCCCTTGCGGTAGGCCCTGCCGTAGGTGCCCGATGCGCCGTAGCGGCCTTCCAGGATCTCTGTGCCGTCCAGGTCGTCCAGATCCCGGCCGTGGCCGAATCCGCCCCCCTCGTCGGGCCCGAATCCCTCCTCGAAGCGCTCGTCGTCGCCCCGCGCGCCCCTGGCGTGCGCCCGGCGTGCCTCGGCCTCCTGCGCCTCGGCACGGGCCTGGGCGGCGGCGAGGAGTCTCTCCACGGCCGTCGGCTCGTGCACCAGGGCGGCCTGTACGAAGGCCTCGTCGAAGACCACGGAGGCGAACGCTTCGTCGCTGCCTCCGCGGTCGCGGTCGTCGTCGGGCTCCCAACCGTCCTCGAACGGTGTGCCCCCCACGTCCTCCGGCACGGATCCAGAGTAGACCTGGGGGGTCAATTTGGGCAGACGGTAAGGAAATTCATCCACCTGGCGAGACGGTTCACTGCCGAACCGCCGGGATTCGCGGTCCAGGCGGCGCCGAGCGGGCGCTCAGTGCCGCCCCGACCAGGGCCTTCGGGCTCAGTGCCGCACGTGTCCGTCACCGGTCACGATGTACTTGGTGCTCGTCAGCTCCGGCAGTCCCATCGGCCCCCGGGCGTGCAGCTTCTGTGTGGAGATGCCGATCTCCGCGCCGAAGCCGAACTGGCCGCCGTCCGTGAAGCGAGTCGACGCGTTCACGGCGACCGTCGTCGAGTCGACCAGCTGGGTGAAGCGGCGGGCGGCCTGCTGGGAGGTGGTGACGATCGCCTCGGTGTGGCCGGAGCTCCACAGCCGGATGTGCTGGACGGCCTTGTCCAGGGAATCCACGACGGCGGCGGCGATGTCGTAGGACAGGTACTCGGTGTCCCAGTCCTCCGGGGTGGCCTCCACCACGGTCGCCCGGGAGTCCTTGGCGTACGCCATCACGCGCTCGTCGGCGTGCACGGTGACCCCGGCGTCCGCCAGGGCGTCCAGGGCCCGTGGCAGGAAGCGGGGGGCGATGTCCTGGTGCACGAGGAGCGTCTCGGCCGCGTTGCACACGCTCACCCGCTGTGCCTTGGAGTTGATCAGGATCTCGACCGCCATGTCGATGTCGGTCTGGGCGTCGACATAGACGTGGCAGTTGCCTGTGCCGGTCTCGATCACCGGGACCGTGGACTCCTCCACGACGGTGCGGATCAGGGAGGCCCCGCCGCGCGGGATGAGCACGTCGACCAGGCCGCGGGCGCGCATCAGCTCGCGTACCGACTCGCGGCCCTCGCCGGGCACGAGCTGGACGGCGTCGGCGGGCAGCCCGGCGCCGCCCACGGCGTCGCGCAGCACCCGGACGAGGGCGGTGTTCGACTCGTACGCGGAGGACGAGCCGCGCAGCAGCACGGCGTTCCCCGACTTCAGGCACAGGGCGGCGGCGTCGACGGTCACGTTCGGCCGGGCCTCGTAGACGATCCCGACGACGCCGAGCGGGACGCGGACCTGGCGCAGGTCGATGCCGTTGGGGAGGGTGGAGCCGCGGACGACCTCGCCGACCGGGTCGGGCAGCGCGGCGACGTCCCGTACGTCGGCGGCGATGGCCCGGATGCGCTCGGGCGTCAGGGTGAGCCGATCGATGATCGCCTCGCTGGTGCCGGCCTCACGGGCCTTGGCGATGTCCTTGGCGTTCGCCTCGACGATCTCGCTCGACCGGACCTCCAGCGCGTCCGCGACGGCCAGCAGCGCGTCGTCCTTCTCGGCACGCGGCAGCGGCGCGAGGTCGGCGGCGGCGGCCTTGGCCCGGTAGGCGGCCTGGGTGACCGGGGACATGGAGTCGTACGGCGAGAGCGAGGTCATGCAGGAAGGGTAGTGCGCCGGGCGGAGCGGTCCTGGTTCATCCCACACCGCGAGACGGGCCCGGAGGAGTCCTGGGAATCACTCAGAAGGGATGGACGCCCACCGGGGTGGCCGGCGCCGGCCCGTACCCCTCGGCGACACGCTGCTGGTAGGTCTCGCGGTCGATGACCTCCAGGCCGACGATCTCCCAGGGCGGGAGGCCGGCGGTCTGGCGGTGCTCGCCCCACAGCCGCAGCGCGACCGCCGCGGCGTCGTGCAGGTCGCGGGCCTCCTCCCAGTAGCGGATCTCCGCGTGGTCGCTGGCATAGCGGCTGGTCAGCAGAAAGGGGTGGTCGTGAGCCAGCTGTTCGAGGGCCCGTCGCACCTCCTTCAGCGGGGCCTCGCCGCCGGAGACGCTGAGCGTGACGTGCCACAGACGGGGGGTCTGGCCGGGCGCCTCGTACGCCGTGCCGGCCGCGACGCTGGTGAGGGCGCGCTCCTTGCCGGCCGCGCGGGGCGCACCGCCGTCACGGACGGCACCGGAGGTGCCGCCACCGCGGGACGTGGCCCCAGGGCGCACTCGTCTCACGACGGCCTCCTTATGCAGTGCTCGTGCGGAATGTGTCCCCGGGACAAAGTTGAGCAGGCCGCAGGGCGCTGTGGGGCGGTTTTACGGAACGTCCCCCACCGGACCGCCACGGCGGGTGGACGTTTCGGTTGATTACGGGTGCGGGACTAATCCTTGCGAATGCGGGACGAATCCTTACGAGTGCGGCGGGTGCAGGACGACCAGATCGTCCCGGTGGACGACCTCACGTTCGTAGGCGGGACCCAGTTCCCGGGCCAGCTCCCTGGTCGAGCGGCCGATCAGCCGGGGGATCTCCTTGGAGTCGAAGTTCACGAGCCCGCGAGCCACCGCCCGCCCCTCGCTGTCGCGCAGTTCCACCGGGTCGCCCGCGGTGAAGTCGCCCTCGACCCCCGCGATGCCGGCGGGCAGCAGCGACGTACGGCGTTCGACGACCGCGCGCACGGCCCCGTCGTCGAGGACGAGTGCGCCCTGCGGGGTGGAGGCGTGCTGCAGCCACAGCAACCGGTGGGCGGAGCGCTTGCCGGTGGGGTGGAAGTACGTGCCGGTGTCCCGGCCCGCGAGGGCGTCGGCGGCGTGCACGGCGGAGGTGAGCACCACGGGGATGCCCGCGGCGGCCGCGATCCGGGCCGCCTCCACCTTGGTGACCATGCCACCGGTCCCGACACCGGCCTTGCCCGCGGTGCCGATGTCCACGTGCGCCAGGTCCTGCGGCCCCCGCACCTCCGCTATCCGCGAGGTGCCCGGCCTGCTGGGGTCGCCGTCGTACACGCCGTCCACGTCCGACAGCAGGACCAGCAGGTCGGCCCGTACGAGATGGGCGACGAGCGCGGCGAGGCGGTCGTTGTCACCGAAGCGGATCTCATCCGTGGCAACGGTGTCGTTCTCGTTGACGACGGGCAGCGCCCCCATCGCGAGGAGCTTGTCGAGGGTCCGCGCGGCGTTGCGGTGGTGGGCGCGGCGGCTGGTGTCGTCGGAGGTGAGCAGCACCTGGCCGACGCGGACGCCGTGGCGGGCGCAGGACGCGGTGTAACGGGCCACCAGTAGGCCCTGTCCGACGCTGGCGGCGGCCTGCTGCCGGGCCAGGTCCCGGGGGCGGCGGCGCAGGCCGAGGGGTGCGAGGCCGGCGGCGATGGCACCGGAGGAGACGAGGACGATCTCCTTCTCGCCCCCGCTGCGGTGTTTGGCGAGGACGTCCACCAGGGCGTCGACGCGGTCGGCGTCGAGCCCGCCCGCTGCCGTGGTCAGCGAGGAGGAGCCCACCTTGACGACGATCCTGTGGGCCTGTGCCACGGCCTGCCTTGCCCCTGCCACCTGCTGTGCTTCCCCTCACGCGTCGGTCCGGCTCCCGCCCGGCAATCTACGCGAAGGGACACGGTTGCCGCGCACCGGTCCAGTACGCGGACGAGCGCCCGCGGGGACCGAGGCCACGAAGACCGCGGCCGCGCTCTGCCGCCCCGTCCGCCCGTCAAGCCGCCCCGTCCGCCCGTCAGGCCGCCCCATCCGCCCGTCAGGCCGCCCGGCGCACCTTCAGCACCCGCCGGGCCGCCTTCCGCAGCCGCCGGGCCGCCTTCCGCAGCCGCCGGAAGTGGACCGTCGTCGTCGGCTTGAACGCCTCGACGGCGACCGTCTCGCGGACCGTCGGCACGAACCACTCGTCCGGGAGGCCCGCGGCGCGGTCGCGGAAGTGCGGGTAGGCGAGGTAGGCGCGGCCACCGCGCGGGTCGATGAAGACCGTGGGCGCCTTGTTCGCCTTGACGAACCCGACGACGTCGGCGAGGAGGTCGGCGCGGCCCCGTGCGACCAGGTGGAGCCGGAGCCGCTCGTTGACCTTGAGCTGCCGGGCGAGGCCCTCGTGCCAGTACGCGTCCATCAGCGGCTTGGCCAGCTCCAGCTTGTGGGCGCGGATCTCCTCGCTGTTGGTGAGGAAGACGGGTCCGAACTGCGGCAGCAGGGTGATCAGGAAAGGCCGGACCATCAGCAGGTCCCGGCGGGGTCCGGCGGGCACGAGCTCGGCGATGAGCCGCATCAGGGCGCGTGCCGAGTCGAAGCGCAGGGAGTAGCTGCCGCTCTTGGTGACGTGCTTGCCGTCGTCGCGGCCGACCAGGTAGTAGCAGGTGTAGTCGGAGATCACGGAGACGCCGTCCGCGCGGAGGTACGCCTCCATCGTGAACAGGGCGTCCTCGCCGGTCTTGAGGGACTCGTCGAAGTGCATGCCGTGGCGCGTCAGCAGCTCGCGCCGGAAGAGCTTCTGCGCGCTCAGCGTGAACTTGATCTTCGAGGAGAAGACGTCGGTCCGGGGCAGGGTCTTGCCCCACATGGACTTCGGGGCGTTGCGGTTGACGCCGACCACCTTGCCGAGCACCACGTCGGTCCTGTGCTCGTCGGCCATCGCCACCATGCGCTCCAGCGCCTCGGTGCCGAGCCGGTCGTCCGCGTCGAGGAAGAAGACATAGCGTCCGCGGGCCTGGTCCAGGCCGACGTTGCGCGGGCCGCTGGGGCCGCCCGAGTTCTCCTGGCGGATGACCGTCACGGTCATCGGCGCGCGCTTGGCGAACTCCTCGAGGTACTCCCCCGTCCCGTCCGTCGAACCGTCGTCGACCGCGATCACCTCGATCCGCGCCGGGTCCAGGGTCTGGCCCTCCACGGACTGCAGGCATTCGACCAGGTACGGCATCGCCTCGTACGCCCCGATGATCACACTGACATCAGGCTGCGCAGCGGTCACGCTTCCCCCTTGTCACGGGATGTCCCCGTATCACTCCACAGAATCACCGGCTAGACGGCTGACGGCGTGCGGGGGTTGCTTCCATTCCGGGTTTCATGGCGTGGATCACAGGGTGAACCGACAGGAAACCCCAAGGAACTGACGAGGGTTCAGCTTAGGCGGCTCCGGTAAGAGACAGGAAAAAACCGGGGCGCCGAGGAGTCGTCCTCGGCGCCCCGGTCCGCTGCGGTGCGGCCACGGGCGGGCCCCGGGTTCTAACCCTTGACCACGTCGTTCCTCTCGTCGGCCGGCGGAGTGCGCTGGCCGGGCACCGCGCCCGTCGGCTCGGCGGCGGCCGCCGCGCGCGCGCCGTTGTCCTGGCCGCGGTCGCGTACCTCGGCCTGCTGGCCGCGGTTGCGGGCCTCGGACTTCTGCGCCAGGAGGCGCACCGCGGCGTTGAACCGTTCGATCGAGGCGGGCTCGTCCGGGCCCAGCAGATAGCGCTTCAGCTCCCGGCGGCCGGCGGCCAGCGGGTCGGACCCGGGGTCGCGGACGGCGGCCAGCAGCGCGTCCAGCTCGCGCGCCGAGTTCGACAGGATCACGGCCGCGCGTACCGCCGTGTTCTGCCGCTTGAACTCCTCGGCGCCCACCCCCGCCGAGTCGGTGACGGCGTACGGCTTGCCGCTCGCGATGAAGTCGGAGACCACGCTGGAGATGTCGGACACCATCGCGTCGGAGACGTTGAAGCAGTCGTACAGGCGCGGCTCGGCGCCCGTGATGACGCGGTGCTGCCAGGGGCCGGACGAGCGCCAGTACGTCTCGTTCCACTCGGCCCGCAGCCGGGCGATCTCCTCGTGCATGACCACGTCGATCGCGCCGTCGCGGGTCGCCTCGGCCTCGTCGCCCTTCTCGCTGGTGGGCGCGGTCAGCTCGGCGAGCCGGGCCTCGATGCGGGCCAGCTCGGCCTTGGCCCGCGCCTGGGCGGCGGTGTCGGCCCGGAAGCGGGGGTCGGCGGCACGCTCGGCGGCGGCCTTCTCGACCAGCGCGGTGATCCGCCGGTGCGCGGCGCCCGCCTTCGCGCTGCGGGTGCCGGTGAAGGGGTGCGGCTTGTAGAGCACGCGGACCGGCGGGTCGGCGGCGAGCAGCTTCTTCACGATGTTCTCGCCGGCCAGCAGGATCGAGGTGTTGCCCGGGTTGTCGTCCCAGCCCTCCCAGGTGGGGGCGTACAGGATCGTCGGGCAGCGTTCCCCGGGGTCCTCGCCGCGGAGGTCTTCGGACGGGACCCGCCCGGGCTGGATGGGCGCGAGCTGCGGGCGGCCGACCTCGACGATGTCCTCGTCGCGGATGCCGACGTCGGCGATGGCGTAGCGGTCGCGGCCGGCACGGCCGGCGGTCCACACCTCGTCGTACACCTTGCTGAACGGGTTGACACTGGCGACCTTGTCGCTGTCGCCGTGGCCGATGAAGACGTGCTTCATGGTGGGCACGCGCAGCATGTGGATGTTCTTGCCGACGTTCGCCGCGTACAGCGTGACGCGCACGGTCGACAGGTCCATGTTCATCAGGTGCACCCCTCCGGGCACGCAGACGACGGGGACCGTGGTGGGCGCCAGGTTCTGCAGGATGACACGTTCACGGAGGATGATCAGCGGCCGGGT
The DNA here is from genome assembly GCF_042678285.1 of Streptomyces caeni. Lineage (NCBI taxonomy): Bacteria > Bacillati > Actinomycetota > Actinomycetes > Kitasatosporales > Streptomycetaceae > Streptomyces > Streptomyces caeni. Next base: position 24,710 of record NZ_JBHUDX010000004.1, on the reverse strand, counting down.
CTCCAGTTGCTCCATCGCCTCCAGCCACATGTTGACCTGGTACGCCGAGTCCTTGGAGCCGGAGAAGTACAGCACTGTCTCCGGGCGGTACTCGCGCAGCCAGGCGCTGAGGGCCGCGAGGACCGTCCCCGCCTTCGGCGGGATCCTCCTGCCGCGCACGTACGGGGCGAGGGCGACCACGTAGAGGAAGGCCAGTGCCAGGGTGGCCGCGACGCCCGCGAGGCCGTAGACGGCGTCGTCGGCGGCCGCCGTGACGAGCAGGCCGGCGACCGCGGGCAGGTCGAGGTGGAGCATCTTCTCCGCCGCTCGGTTCACCAGGCCGCGGGGCGGGGCGTCCGGGATGCGGATCCGGGAGCCGAGGTCCACGTTGCGGGTGGAGACCGGCATCGCGCGGCGCTTGTGGATCAGGGTGACCAGGGCGCTGTGGGGGGCCTGGAGGGCGAAGAAGGCCAGGAAGCAGGCGACGGCCGCGTAGAAGACCGGCTCGCCGGACAGGCCGGCTCGCGCCAGGAGCAGGACCAGCAGCAGCTGGCGGAGCAGGAACCGGATGGAGAGGCCTGCCCGCAGCTTGCCGAGAAGGCTGATCAGATAACTGCCGCGCCGGTGCAGATAGTGGTCCGCCAGGTACGTCACTGCGGCCGCGGCCGCGAAGGCACCGACGCTCGGGAGGAGCGCGGCCAGCATCAGCGCGGGGAAGCCCAGCATCACGAGGGCCGCCGCGGCCAGCTCGGCCGGACTGCCCACCCGGGCCACGCGTATAGCGGTGGAAATCACGGAGGAACCTGCTCTTGGAGGGGAGTGCCGGTGGTGGTTCGGGAAAACGCCTCGGGCGGCGCTTGGAAAGAATTCGAAAAGAACTTGCAAACGATCCGGAACCTTACGGATTCAGGCCCCTGTGCACACGCATTCGTCATGCGATCACAGAGGCCTGAATTCCGGGACGTCACTTTGACCGCCGATTATGCCACGCCGTCCTGTCGGTCCAGGACCGCGGCCAGGGCCGCCTCGAAACCGGTCGCCAGACCCGCCCCCGCCGTCGGATCCTGCTGGCGTACGTCGATGACGTGGCCGGTGAGTCCGGAGACGAGGACGTCGAGCGAGGCGCGCGCCACGGCCTCGGAGGACAGCAGCGTGCCCGCGGGTTCCCGGCCGAACGCCTTGGTGCGCATCGGGGTCGCGGTGCGCTCCGGGTTGATGCAGTTGACGCGGACGCCGTCGGCGGCCCACTCGTCGGACAGGGCCTGGGTGAGATTGACCATGGCCGCCTTGGTCGAGGAGTAGAGGCTGTACTCGGCGCGGCCGCGGGTGTAGCTGCTGGACGTGTAGAGCAGCAACTGGCCCTTGGTCTCGGCGAGGTACTTGTACGCCGAGCGGGCGATCTGCACCGGGGCCAGATAGTTGACCTTGAGCGCTTCCTCGATGGTCGCGTTGTCGGTCTCCGCCAGCTTGCCGATGCGCAGCACGCCGGCGGTGTTGACGACGTAGTCGATGCGCCCGGTCTCGGCGTACGCCCGGGACAGCGCGTCGTCGACCTCCTCCGGGTTCTCGACGTGCGTGCCGGTGGTGGAGCGGCCCAGCGCGTAGACCACGGCGCCGTAGGACTCGGCGAGTTCGGCGATGTCCTTGCCGATGCCGTACGAGCCGCCGAAGACGACGACGGTCCTGCCGTTGAGGAGTTCGCGGTACGCCTCCGCGCCGTTCTGCTCCGGCGCTGCGGTGGAGGCGAGCTGGAACAGCTTGTCGGCGATGAACACGTCGACGGGCTGGGTGACCTTCATGTTGTACTCGTCGCCCGCGACGACGTGGATCGGCACGTCCGGCAGGTACTTGAGCACGACGGAACAGTCGTCGGTGGCCTGGAAGTTGGGATCGCCCGCGGCGACCTCGTAGGCGCGGCGGATCGTGGACAGCTTGAACGCCTGGGGGGTCTGGCCGCGGCGCAGCCGGGAGCGGTCCGGGATCTCGGTGATGAACTCGCCGTCCTCACCGTGCGTGCGGGTCACGATGATGGTGTCCGCGGACGGGATGGCGACGTCCACGGCCTGGTAGCGCTCCAGGGCCGCGACGCAGTCGTCTATGACGCGCTGCGACAGCAGGGGGCGTACAGCGTCGTGGAACAGGACGTTGCGGTCCTCGTGCTCGGCCAGGCCCTCGCCGAGCAGGGCGATGGCGCGCTCGGTGGTCTCGTTGCGCGTGGCGCCGCCCTCGACGACATGGGTCACCTTCGCGAAGCCCGCCTTGGCGACGATCTTCTCTACGTCCTCCACATAGCCCGGCGCCATCAGCACGATGATGTCGTCGATGGAGTCGGCCTTCTCGAAGGTGGTCAGCGTGTGTTCGATCACCGCCTTGCCGGCGATCTTCAGCAGCTGCTTCGGAATCGACAGACCCACGCGCTGACCGGTCCCACCAGCCAGAATCACTGCGGTGGTACGGGGCTTGGCTATGCGCTCTGACACGGGTGACCTACCTCGGGGCTTCAGGGAACCTTCGGATGGTCCCACTTTCGGTAAGCGAAGTGCAAGGTGAGCGCCCTCTTCTGCATATGTGAGCGCAACCTGGCATTCATCTTGCACCCTCGTGCGATTACCAAAGACACCCGGTCGAATTGTCCTGATTTGCCGTGAGCAACTCCACACGCGTCTCAGCCCGCCTTTTCCCGGCGCTTTCCCTCGTGTTGCATTCCGGTCACGCGGTCCGGCGCGCCTTGGCGCCCGCGCGGGCGGGGTGCCCGCACGGTCGCCCGCATCACCCGCGTCATGAGGTGAGCCGAGCCCCGCGGACGGCGCCTTCCGCCCGCGGGGCTCGCATACAACGCGCCCCGTGACGTCCGGCGGCTCGTGAAGCGGGCCGGCTCTCGCCGTACCGTCCGTGTCCATGGTCAACGGACCGTAGGGGAACTTTCTGAAGCGGGGCTGAGAGAAGCCTGCGACACGGATGAGCCCCGGGGGCCGGGCCCCGGACGGTGCTGGGGGCCGCCGCACCCGGGGTGTGGCAAGGCGTCCGGGCACGGCGCCGTCTCCGGGACGCGCCCGGACGCCGACGCCGTGGATGACACAGCCGGCCACGGGGTGCCCACAGCGGGCCGGAGCCGCCCCGGCCCCTCCCGGATCCGCAGTCAGCCACCGGGCGCCCACCGACCCGGCCTGCGTCAGAACGGCTCGAAGTCGTCGAACTCCCGCAGGGCCTCGTCCCGTTCCGCCTGGCGTTCCCGGCGGCGCTGGACGGCGGGCCGCGCCGCCTCGAAGCGGTGGTCCTCACCCCGCCGGCCGAGCATCTCCGCGCCCGCCGTCACCGTCGGCTCCCAGTCGAAGACGACCGCGTTGTCCTCGGGCCCGATGGCGACGCCGTCGCCGGCCCGGGCACCCGCCTTCACCAGTTCCTCCTCGACTCCGAGGCGGGCCAGCCGGTCGGCCAGATAGCCGACGGCCTCGTCGTTGTTGAAGTCGGTCTGGCGCACCCACCGCTCCGGCTTCTCGCCGCGCACACGGAACAGCCCCTCGTCCTCGCGGGTGACCGTGAACCCCGCGTCGTCGACCGCCCTCGGCCGGATGACGATCCGGGTCGCCTCCTCCTGCGGCCTGGCGGCGCGCGCCTTGGCGACCAGGTCGGCGACGGCGTACGACAGCTCCTTCAGGCCGAGGTGGGCCACGGCGGACACCTCGAAGACGCGGTATCCGCGGGCCTCCAGGTCCGGCCGCACCATGTCGGCCAGGTCCTTGCCGTCCGGTACGTCGATCTTGTTGAGGACCACGATCCGCGGACGGTCGCCGAGACCGCCGTACTGCCGCAGCTCCTCCTCGATCACATCGAGGTCGGAGAGGGGGTCGCGGTCGGACTCCAGTGTGGCGGTGTCCAGCACGTGCACGAGCACGCTGCACCGCTCGACGTGCCGCAGGAACTCCAGGCCGAGCCCCTTGCCCTGGCTGGCGCCCGGGATGAGCCCCGGCACGTCGGCGATGGTGTAGACGGTGGCGCCCGCGGTGACCACGCCCAGGTTCGGGACGAGGGTGGTGAACGGGTAATCGGCGATCTTCGGCTTGGCGGCGGACAGCACGGAGATCAGCGAGGACTTGCCGGCGCTCGGGTAGCCCACGAGGGCCACGTCCGCGACCGTCTTGAGCTCCAGCACGATGTCCCGCAGGTCCCCGGGCTCGCCGAGGAGTGCGAAGCCGGGAGCCTTGCGGCGGGCGGAGGCCAGCGCCGCGTTGCCGAGCCCGCCGCGTCCGCCCTGGGCGGCGATGTAGGACGTGCCGTGTCCGACGAGGTCGGCGAGCACGTTGCCCGCCCCGTCGAGCACGACCGTGCCGTCCGGCACCGGCAGGACCAGGTCCTGGCCGTCCTTGCCGGACCGGAAGCCGCCCTCGCCGGGCTTGCCGTTGGTGGCCTTGCGGTGCGGGGAGTGGTGGTAGTCGAGCAGCGTCGTGACGGACTGGTCGACGGTGAGGATCACATCGCCGCCGCGGCCGCCGTTGCCGCCGTCGGGGCCGCCGAGCGGCTTGAACTTCTCGCGGTGCACGGAGGCGCAGCCGTGGCCTCCGTTACCCGCGGCGACGTGCAGTTCGACGCGGTCCACGAAGGTGGTCATGGTGCAGTGCCTCCAGAAAAGGTGCGGAAAGTGTCTCTTGCGGTCTCTTACGATCTCTTGCGGTCTCTCGCGCAACAAGCGAAAGGCGGACCCGCCTTCCCGACCGGGAAGTGAGGTCCGCCTCGCGAGATGTTCGGTCGAAAACCGTGAATCGGGTGATTCAGATGATTCAGGTGATCAGGCGACCGGAACGATGTTCACGACCTTGCGGCCACGGTGGGTGCCGAACTGCACCGCGCCGGCCTCCAGCGCGAACAGCGTGTCGTCGCCGCCACGGCCGACGCCCGCGCCCGGGTGGAAGTGCGTGCCGCGCTGGCGGACCAGGATCTCACCCGCGTTCACGACCTGACCGCCGAAGCGCTTCACGCCGAGCCGCTGGGCGTTGGAGTCGCGACCGTTCCGGGTGGACGATGCGCCCTTCTTGTGTGCCATCTCTCCTCAGTCCCTTACTTCGCAGCCGTGGGGATCGCGGTGACCTTGATCGCCGTGTACTGCTGGCGGTGGCCCTGGCGACGGCGGTAACCGGTCTTGTTCTTGTAGCGCAGAATGTCGATCTTCTGGCCCTTGTGGTGGTCCACGACCTCGGCCTGGACCTTGATCCCGGCCAGCACCCACGGGTCGCTGGTCACGGAGTCGCCGTCGACCACGAGCAGGGTCGAGAGCTCGACCGTGTCGCCAACCTTGGCGGTGGAAATCTTGTCAACCTCAACGATGTCGCCGACAGCAACCTTGTGCTGGCGACCACCGCTGCGCACGATGGCGTACACGCGGATCTCACTCTCTCGCTCGGGAACGGCACCCCCGCAGTCCAGCCGCCCTGCGACACACGCGGACGACCTCTCCCGAACGGCCCTTGCGGCCCGCGCCCGGGAGGAAGAGGTTTACGGGGATGTGGCGGGTCTGTGGACACGCCGACGGTCAAGGTTACGGGGCCCGGCTTGAGGGGTCAAACCGGGCCCTGGATGTATTCCATGCGGAACAGCCGTCGCTCAAGCACGACGGAGCTCGCCCCGGCGACGAGGTCGTCCAGGTCGCCGCCGCCCCACCGGAAGCCCTGATCGAGCAGGAACCGTCCGGCCCTGAACCGCACGGCCGGGTCGGGGTGCACGAGAGCGGACTCGGCCCAGGTGACCGCAGTCCCCTCCCCCCTCCGTCCCGCCGCGGGGCAGCCCCTCTGGCATCCAGGAAGGAACCGTTCTCCTCTTTCCTGGCGAACGGCACAGCGCGCAGGACTTCCTCACGCACGCGGCCCTTCAGGGGAGTGGCCGAGGCGTGGACGCCGTCGCGGACCGACCGCGTCCACGAGGGCTTCGGGAAGGTCCGACACGTCCCGGCTCTCGTTGTGCCCGCTTGCCGTTGGCGTCGGTGTACTCGGAGGCGTACCGGACGGACTTCTTTCCGGCCTTCGGCTGGAGGGAGTCCGCATAATCCGCCAGCGGGTCGCAATTGTGCACCAGGAGGGGCGACTGCCCCGCGAGAACGTAGTACGCGTGGACGCCCGTCACCGTGAGGTCGTGTGTCCGCTGACGCTTGTCGAAGTGGCGGTTGGCCGTGGCCTCGGCCGTGTCGCTCGATGGGGTGTGCAGCGTCATGCCCGGTCGCAGGTCGCCGGCCTTGATCCCCGCCCGCTCGGACTCCACCTAGAAGGGATGAGCGGTCGGGGCGACCAGGGCCTCAGGTCCTGGCCAGGCCGGTCACCCGTTTGACGAGCTTGAGGCCCTTGGCCCACTTCCAGGGCGCCCCGCACTTGGCGAGGATCAGGGCGCCCCTCGGTGGGCGGGGCACCGCCCCGTATGCTCGCCGCCGAGGCCAACAGCGGAAGGCAGAGAATTGAACTACAGGGTCCAGCCCAGCGCCCAGGTCGACGAGAGCGCCGAGATCGGTCCCGGCAGCAGCGTGTGGGATCTCGCGCAGATCCGCGAGGGCGCCCGCCTGGGCGAGGGCTGCGTGATCGGCCGCGGCGTGTACGTCGGGTCGGGCGTACGCATGGGGGACAACTGCAAGTTGCAGAACTATGCACTCGTGTACGAACCGGCCGAGCTCGGTGATGGCGTCTTCATCGGTCCTGCCGTGGTCCTCACCAACGACCACAACCCCCGTTCCGTGGACCCTGCGGGAAAGCAGAAGCGCGGCAGCGACTGGGAGGCCGTCGGCGTGAAGATCGCCGACGGGGCCTCGATCGGTGCGCGCTCGGTATGCGTGGCGCCGATCAGCATCGGCCGCTGGGCGATGGTTGCCGCCGGTGCCGTCGTCACCAAGGACGTCCCGAACTTCGCCCTGGTCATGGGAGTGCCCGCCCGGCAGGTCGGCTGGGTCGGACGGGTCGGCGTCCGGCTGGTCGTCCGCGAGGACGAGCCCGGCGTATGGGAGTGCCCGGAGACCGGCTCGCTGTACGACGAGAGGGAGGGTGTGCTGACGGAGCGCGCAGGCTGATGAGCCGGAAAAGCGGAGTGGGTGGGGCGGTGTACCTCAGGTACACCGCCCCACCCACTCCGCTGTCGGCCCTTCGGCTACTCCTTGTCGCCTAGCAGCAGCCGGTCGAACTCCAGACCCACCACGGACCAGTCCCACTCCGCCAGCGCGTGCTTGGCGGCAGGCTCCGTCGCAGCGCGCCAGGTCTCCTCCGAGGCCGTCAGCTTCAGGATCCGCTCGGCGGCCTCCTGCGGTCCCCCGACGACCCAATCGGCCGGGAAGAGCGTGCGCGCCCCGTTCTCCAGCGCCGCGAAGAACGGCCAGTCGCGCACCACCGGGAGCGCCCCGCTGACCACCCCCTCGACCAGACCGCAGTGGAAGCTCTCTCGCACCGAACTGCTGAGGATGACTCCGACATCGGTGAGTGCCGTAGGCACGTCGTCCGTCTGCCCCACACGGTGGACGGCGCCGATCGCCTCGAGTTCCCGCACTTCCGCCTCGAGAAGGTCGTCGTAGGCGCGGGCGGCAGCGCCCGTCTTGCGGTTGAGGCCCCCGCCGATGATCACCAGTCTGTAGCGCTCGTCCCGCCTGCGCAGGAGCCGCAGCACCTCCAGTGCCCAGCGCGGATCCTTGGCCACCGAGTTCACCCCGACCAGGCCAAGGGTGAAGCGCGCGTCGCCGCCGGTCTTCTCGCGCTGGAACCGTGCCAGGTCCATCGCATTGGCGATGGCGTGCGTCTGCGCGGTGTCGGACCGGGTCAGTTGGGGCAGCACCTTCTCCGCCATCTCACGCAGATGTTCGCTCACCAGGACCAGGTCGTCCACACGCGTGAAGTCCACCATGTGCGGCCATGCAGTGAACACCTCATAGCTGTGCAGCCGGACGACGACACGCGTGGTGCCGGGGTCGATGCAGGTGAAGAGTGCCGCAGGCCCCGCACACCAGTCGACGAAGACGGTGTCCGCCCAGTCCAGGTGCGGTCGCAGAGCCTCCTCGACCTTGGCCCGCAACGACGGCCGACCGCCCAGAGCGTGTTCCGCGACCTTGGTCAGGTCACGCGCGAGCGGGGCCAGCGTCTCGTCCTTGCTGAAGTCGAGATAACGGAATTCGACCTCGGAGTGGTTCTCGTAGCGGTCCCGGATCTCCCCGAGGAAGCGGGCGTTGGCGTACGTCGTGACCAGGAGTCTGAGTGGACGTCCGCCCGTCGCCGGGGCGGCCGGCAGCGCCCGTCCGCGCGGCGCGGAGAGCTCTCGGAAGGCGGCGCTCCGGCGAAAGACGGCGAGGTATCCCTCGGGGTCCTCAGCCATCGGCGACGACACGCCGTCGAAGTGGAGGACACGGTCGAACGCCAGGGAGAAGGCGGTGGAGAGCTGCGCGGCCGCAGCCGCGAAGTCCTTTCTCTTGAACCGCTGGTCCGCGAGGTGCAGGGCCGCCTCGACGGCCTTCATGCGCAGTTCGGGATCGTCTTTACCCCGAGCCAGTTCGGCACGTGCGGCATCGGCCAGCAGCGCCGCGCTGAGCTTGCGGTTGGCGATCCGGTCGGCGGCCTGGTGCAGCACTGTCGTGGCCCCGGCCTTGCGGCCTCCCTTGGCCATGCTCAGGCTCACCCGGCGGGCCAACTTCTCACGCATTCTGTCCGGCACACGTGGCGCGACGACCGCTGTCCGCCAAGCCTTGGCTCCGATCCCGGTGCGCAGGACGGCGGGCGACGAAGCCCGGCGCAGCACCGCGCCCGCGCCACGTCGCACCGTGCGCTTCGCCGAGCGCGCGGCGACGGACGGAGACGGAACTGTACGGACCACGTCACGCACCGCGTACTGCACCGGATGTCGGCCGCGCGACTGGAGGGCTCGGAGCGCCGGGGCGACGCCGAAGACCGCGTCCGCCCGCCGGTTGTGTTCGGCGAGCCGCCAGACCGTGTACACCGCGCCGGCGTCCAGAGCGACCAAGAGTTGCGCATTGCGCGCATGGCGGCGTACCCACGGACTGTGTTCGGCGCTCGCCCAGGTCCGGCGGGGCAGCGGTAGCTTCGCGATGGCCCTGGCAGACGCCGTGCCCCGTTCGGCCACCGCCTCGGGGAGTGGGTGCACCTCGACCACGTCGAGTACCCCGGCCGCTGCTTCCCGATCGAACAGGCCGGTCAGTCGCACCGTCGCCCCAGTTGCCCGGAACTGCTCGACAGCGGCTTTCAGCATCGAGAGCGTCGGCGCTGCGCCCGCGATCAGGAGTACTTGGGTCATGCGAGGAGGTCCTCCAGTCATGTGTGTCGGGGACATGCTGCGGGCGCCGTTCCAGCGGAGGGAATCCCCGAAGGAGTCCTGCGCCGGAACGGCGTGGCCGCCCGCAGTCGTCCCGTCACATGGTGCTCTCGGGCGCGGGGCTTCCCACCGCGGCCGGTTGCTGCCGGGCCTTCGACATGGCCGGTGCCTCGGTACCGGGCAGCAACCGACTGTAGATCTTGTCAAGAACGACGGCCTGGGCCTCCCAGGTCCACTTCTGCAGCAGCCCCGGATCGTCGTAGGCCGCCCGGTAGCGCTCCGGGTTCGCCAGGACGGCGCGGACCGCGCGGACGTAGTCCTCGATGTCCTGCGCCTTGAAAACCTCGCCCTGGCCTGTCTTCTCCACCATCTCGGCCATGGTGCGGATATCGCTGACCACCAGGGGCAGCTTGGCCTGGGAGTACTCGAAGAACTTGTTACTCAGGGCCAGTTCGTGATTGGCCAGATGATGCAGCGGGCTGACCGCGGCATCGGCTGTGGACAGGAACTCGGGCACCTGCCAGTGCGGCACGAACGGGAGGACGTGGACGCGGTCGCCGACACCCAGTTCCTCGACGAGTTCCACGATCGTGGCCGTGGCGGGGAACGGCTTGCCCGGTGGAGTGGAGACCAGGGCGACATGCACGTCGGGCATCCGCGTGAGGCCTTCGATCATGGTCTCGACACCGCGCACCGGGTTGATGCCACCGCAGTAGGCGAGCAGCGGAGTGTCCTTGTCGACGCCGCACAGCTCGCGCAGGTCGGGCACGGGCCCCGCGCCGGCCACCTCATCAGGGGCCGGCCGTGTCACCGGAGCATTGAGGACCACATAGGGCGTTTCTTTGAGGCTGTGGCCCTCGACCAGCAGTTCGGCGAGCGAGGGCGAGACGGTGATCACCGCGTCGGCGAACACCGCGTGCTCCTTCTCCCACGCCACGTGGCCCGGTAGCCAGCGCCCGTGGTGTGAGTGCAGGCCGGGTACGAACTCGTGCGCGTCCCAGACCAGCTTCACCGGGTGTCCCGCGGCCCGTAGACGGACGGCGGCCCGGGCGCCCACGCCCAGCATGCGGAAGTCGTGCGCGTGGATCAGGTCGGGCTTGAGCTCGTCGATGTGTCGGGCGAAGGCCAGCTCGTAATCCCACAGGTAGGGCAGGAGCCGGCGCCAGGCCCGCTCCCCCATGGTCATCTGCCAGAAGCGGATGAGCGACTTGTCGAACGGCGTGTCGAAGCTTGCTCTCTTACGCGCAGCGCGACGCGTCGCACGCGCGCGCAGTGAGACCCACTTGCTGGTGACCTTAGCCGCGGCCTTGGGCACGGCAAGCCGGACAGACGATCCGCTGGCGCTCGGCCGACCCGGCCCGCCGGCCTTGGCCGCTTCCGCACGGAACCGCAGGTCCGCGCGCCACGCCTTCACCTTCTGCTTCCGGTATGCGGCCACCTGGGGCGTGCGGTAGGCGAGCGGGCTCCGGTAGCGCAACCCCTTCATGTCCTGCTTGCGCGCCCCGAGCCGATTCGGCTTGTGCACAAGCCGGACCTCAGCGCCGCCGAGGTTCCAGGTCTCGGGCTCACGGGTGGGCGAGAGACCGAAGAGAATGACCTCCCAGCCCGCTTCGGCTGCGGACCGCGCCGCCTTCTGGACACGTGAGTCGTTCCGTACCCCGTTGTCGACGAGCATCACCACCCGGCCTCGGGAGGCCGTCGGCCTTCTCTGCCCCACGGCGCTGTCGAGCTCCATATGTGTGTGCCTTTCGTGATCTGAAGCTTCTGGCACGTTGCGGGAGCCCACACGGAAGATCGAGCTCGCACGCCACTTCCGTTCAAAGCGGGCGTCTCGTGCACGCAAAGCGGGCGTCCCCCGCATGGCACCTGGGCGCAAACGGCGCGGCCACATGACCCGGTCGCAGCAAAGCATACCGTCCGATTGCCCGCCCCCACCGCCCCGGTCCTGAGCGGCTGGCAGGCTCTGGGCCTCGAACGCCAGCACGCCAGTATGATCGGGGTTCATCTGCCCAACCGCCCACGTTCATTCGGCACGGCATCCGTCCACGGTCATCCGATCAGGAGCAGCACACGTGAAGGTCATCAGCGTCGTAGGGGCACGCCCCCAGCTTGTCAAGCTTGCCCCCATAGCCGCGGCCTTCGACCAGACGCCTCATCAGCACGTCATCGTGCACACCGGACAGCACTACGACGCCAACCTCTCCGACGTGTTCTTCTCCGGTCTCGGCATCCCGGATCCGGACGTGCACCTCGGCGTCGGCTCCGGCAGCCACGGCGCGCAGACCGGGGCGGTCCTCATGGCCATGGACAAGGTCCTGGAGTCGGAGAAGCCCGACTGGGTGCTGGTGTACGGCGACACGAACTCGACCGTGGCCGGCGCGCTCTCCGCGGTGAAGCTGCACTACCGCGTCGCCCACCTGGAGGCGGGCCTGCGCTCCTTCAACCGGCGCATGCCCGAGGAGCACAACCGCGTCCTCACCGACCACGCCGCCGACCTGCTGCTCGCTCCGACCGAGGAGGCCATGCGTCACCTCGCGAACGAAGGTCTGGCGCACCGCGCCACGCTCGTCGGCGACGTCATGGTGGACGTCTGCCTGCGCATCCGCGACGCCGTGCTCGCCGGTGAGCACCAGCGCCCGACGCTGCCCGAAGGCATCGACGCGGACGGCCCGTACCTGGTGGCGACGCTGCACCGCCCGGACAACACCGACGACCCCGAGCGCCTCGCCGCTGTCATCGGCTCGCTGGCTGCGCTGCCCATCCCCGTGGCGCTGCTGGCGCACCCGCGCCTGGTCGCCCGTGCCGACCAGCACGGCATCAAGTTGGAGCAGGGCGCGGTTAAGGTCGGCCTTCCCCTTCCCTACGCCGGTCTCGTGGGCGCCGTCCTCGGCTCCGCCGGTGTCGTCACCGACTCGGGCGGCCTGCAGAAGGAGGCCTTCCTGCTGGGCCGCGCCTGCACCACGATCCGCCCGGAGACCGAGTGGGTCGAGACCCTGGAGGACGGCTGGAACCACCTCGTGCCGGACCCGCACGAGGCATCGAACTTCACCGAGCTCGCCACGCGCCCTGCGCCCGAAGCCGAGCGGGGCACGCCGTACGGTGACGGGAACGCCGCGGTGCGGGCCGTCCAGGCGATCGTCGGAAGCTGATCCGGACCGCTCGCTCCCGTCACCGTTCCATCAGCCTTCGGAGCACCTCTTGCGCAACGTGATCAAGCGACTCAGGACCCCCGGTCCGGGTACGGTCCTGAAGTCCGGCACCACCCGGACGACAGGCCCGCGGCCCGACGGCACCCGTCCGCACCTGATCTACCTCGCCATCGGCTTCCCACCGGCGGCCAAGAGCTGTGCGTACCGGATGCGCGAGACGGCGAACAAGTTCATCGAACTCGGCTGGGACGTGACCGTGCTCACCATCGCAGAGGAGTCCTGGGAGCGGGAGTACGGTCTTGACCACACCCTCTCCGACCCGGTGGATTCGCGGGTACGCATCGTCGAACTACCCCTCGCCCGTGAGGACCTGGAGACCGACATCCGTCTGTTCACGAAGGACAGGGCGCTCAACCCGACCGGCTGGATGAAGCGGGAGCGCGAGCGCCATCTGGAGCACTTCCCCGAGCTGGTGTTCGGCGGCTGGCGCGAGGCTCTGGAGCAGGGCGTCCTGGACATCCACCGCGAGTTCCCTGCCAAGCTGCTGCTGGCGAGCTGCGCGCCGTACGTCAACCTGGCGGCGGCCTGGAAGTTGTGGCAGGCACACAAGATCCCGTATGCGATCGACTTCCGGGACGGTTGGTCGATCGATGTCATCGGCGGTGGCGAGGCCTTCACCCGTGACTCCGAGGCGGGGCAATGGGAGGACCGGGTCCTGAAGGAGGCCGTCGCGGTCTGGTGCGTGAACGACCCGATCGCGGATTTCTACCGGGAGCGCTACCCGGAGATCGCCGAACGGGTGCACGTCGTGCGCAACGGCTTCGACCCGGACAGTGTGCCTGCCGTGCACGGCAAGCCGGACGCGGAGCACGGCCTGACTTTCGGCTACCTGGGCTCGGTGAACTTCAAGCCGGACTTCCTGGCCACCGTGCTGGACGGCTGGCGGGCGGCAAGGGAGCGCGATCCGCTGCTTGCACGCTCCCGGTTCGAGATCCGCGGGCACATTGGCGCGGGCGCCAGCCGTGAGGCCAACGCCCACATGGCTCTCATCCGGCAGGCCGAGACTGACGGGGTGCTCTTCGGCGGTCCCGTGCCCAAGGCTGAGGTCGCCTCCACCTACGGGCGTTGGGACGCCTTGGTGCTGATGCTGGTCGGCGGGCGCTTCGTCACCTCCGGCAAGGTGTACGAGTTCATGGCCTCCGGGCTGCCCGTGGTGTCCTGCCACGAGGTGGACCACGACGCGTCCAATGTGCTGGCGGGGCACCCGCTGTGGACTGGAGCGTGCGGCCTCGAGGCTGGGGGCATCGCCGAATCGTTCGTCAGGGCGGCCCGGATGGCCGTGGAGGCGACGGACGAGCAGCGCGCCGAGGCGCGGGCCCACGCGAACCGGTTCACCCGCGGTCTGCTGATGGCCCCTGCGGTCCAGAAGCTGACCGAGACCGTGGGCCCGGCGCTCCTTGCGAAGAGCACGCAGGCATGAGCAGGACCGAACAGGGAGTCTTGAAGGGGCCAAGGCGATGGCCCTCCAGCCGAGGGTGCTGTGCACCCGGGTCGGCGCTGCCTTCGCCCCGACCGTGAAGGATCACTCGTTGACCGCCATACCCGGCATCGGTCGTGACCGGCTGCCGTCACTGACCGGACTCCGCTTCTGGGCGGCCCTGTTGGTCGTCCTGTACCACCTGTCCCGCCAGGTCGGCGGCGTACCAGGCCTGAGCGAGGCAGTGTGGTACGGCCGCAGCGGCGTTACGTTCTTCTTCGTCCTGTCCGGTGTCGTCCTCGCCTGGACTTACGATGGCGCGCGCGTCCCCACCAAAGTCTTCCTGTGGCGCCGCCTCGCCCGTATCTGGCCAATGCTCGCCGTCAGCGTCGCGTTCTCGGTCGCCGTATGGGCCGTCATGGACCACCCCGTGTCCCTCAAGGCGGTAACCGCGACCCTGCTGCTCGTGCACGCCTGGTCCCCGGAACCGGTCATCTTCACCGGCGGCAACCCGGCAGCCTGGTCCCTCAGCGACGAGGCCTTCTTCTACCTGTGCTTCCCGTCCCTGCTGGCCGTGTTCGCCGGCCGCCGTGCCCGGATCTGGGCCTGGACCACGATCACCGTCACGTGCACCGCCCTGCTGCTGTGGCCCGCCCTGTCCGGCCTGGAGACCACCACTCGCAGCTGGGTCCTGGACTACCTGCCGCTCACCCGCTCGCTGCAGTTCCTCCTGGGGGTGGTCGCCGGGCTCGCTCTCAAGCGCGGTTGGAGACCCCCGGTACCCCTGGGTGCGGCGATCGGACTCGTGATCGCCTGGCACCTGATCCTGATCCCCTGGCACCACACCGTGCCCGATGCCCTCTGGTACAGCCCCTACACCGCCTCACAGTGGCTGTCCGCCCCGATCTTTGCCGCACTGATCTGCGCGGCCGCCCGCGCAGACCTCGACGGCCGACGCACCGGACTGGGCGGCCCCTGGATGATCCGGCTCGGACACTGGTCCTTCGCCTGGTACCTCATCCACGAGATCGTCATCCGAGCCGCCGTCTACCACTGGGGCAAGCCCACTTCCGCCAGCGGGACCCTCGTCTTCTGGGCAGGCGTCCTGGCCACGAGTCTGACCCTCGCAGCCCTGGCATACCACAATGTGGAACGCCCCGCCGAGCGCCGACTGCGCCGTATCGGACCGTCCGCCCGTCCCATCCCGGCGTCCGTCACCACCGGGATGTGACAGCCGCCTTCGGACACAAAGACTTCGGCCCTGCCCCATGCGTTACCCGGGACAGGGCCGAAGTCGTAGTGCCTACGTGGTTCAGCCGCCGATGACGACCCGGCGGACGCCCTTCCATGCCTCCGAATCCGTCGTACGACGCCCGTCGACCAGTACCTTGACGTCCGGCAGGTCCGCCGGGGTCAACGCCCGGTACTCGGCGTGGTCAGCCTGCAGGATCGCCGCAGTGACCTTCTCACCGGCGTGCGGGGTGAGGCCCAGCTCGGCGAGTTCCTCGTCGGTGTACATCGGGTCGGAGACGAACGGGACCGCGCCGCGCGCCTTCAGCGCCTCGACGGTGGGAAAGACGCCCGAGAAGGCCGTCTCCTTCACACCACCGCGGTAGGCGGCGCCCAGCACCAGCACGTTCACGCCCGCCAGGTCGCCGTATGCCGCCGCCAGCAGGTCGACCGCGTACTGCGGCATCGCGGCGTTCGCCTCGCGCGCGGAGCGCACCACGGTCGCCTGCGGATCGTTCCACAGGTACATCCGCGGGTAGATCGGGATGCAGTGGCCGCCGACGGCGATGCCCGGCTGGTGGATGTGGCTGTAGGGCTGTGAGTTGCAGGCCTCGATGACCTTCTTGACGTCGATGCCGTTCTGGTCGGCGAAGCGCGCGAACTGGTTGGCCAGACCGATGTTGACGTCGCGGTAGGTGGTCTCGGCGAGCTTGGCGAGCTCCGACGCCTCTGCCGTGCCCAGGTCCCAGACGCCGTTCGGCCGCGGCAGGTCCTCGCGGGCGTCGAAGTCGAGGACTGCCTCGTAGAACTCCACGCCGCGGCGGGTCGACGCCTCGTCGATGCCTCCGACCAGCTTCGGGTAGCGGCGCAGGTCGGAGAAGACGCGGCCGGTGAGCACCCGCTCCGGTGAGAACACCAGGTGGAAGTCCTCGCCCGGGGTCAGGCCCGATCCCTCGGCCAGCATCGGCGCCCATCGGGTCCGGGTGGTGCCGACGGGCAGTGTGGTCTCGTAGGAGACGAGCGTGCCGGGCCTGAGGCCCTGGGCGATCGCCCGGGTGGCGGCGTCCATCCAGCCGAAGTCCGGGACGCCCTCCGCGTCGACGAACAGCGGGACGACCACAACGACGGCCTCGGACCGGGCGACCGCGGCCGCGGTGTCCGTGGTCGCGCTCAGCAGCCCCGCGCTGACGGTCTCCTTGAGCTTGACGTCAAGGTCGTGCTCACCGGGGAACGGCTCGATGCCGACACTGACCAGCTCGACGACCTTCTCGTTGACGTCCGCGCCGATGACCTGGTGGCCCTTGGAAGCGAACTGCACGGCCAGCGGAAGCCCTATCTTGCCGAGCGCTACTACACAGATGTTCATGGAGGGTCGCTACTTCCTTTTGGAACCGTTCGACTTCTTGGCACCGCTCGGCTTCGAACCGACGAGCCCGGCCTTCAGACGCCGGGCGAGGGCCTTCATCGCCCGGAGGACGAGTGTTCTCTTCGGGGGGAACATCTGGGCGGTGGCAATCACCACGCGCCCCTTGTCGTTCACCATGGCTGAGGCCCTGTAAGGGTCCTCGCGCCTGCCCCACCGGCGGGCCAGTGGCATGGGCTTGTCCTTGCCGCGCACGGGGATCTCGTACGTCGAACCGGCAACGTCCAGGTACACCCGCAGGCCCCGCTTGACGGTGCGCAGTTCGAGCGGGAGGCGGACGTGCAGCACCGTGGCGGCACCCTCCGGTGCGGGCTCCAACCTGATGTCTCCCTCCAGTGCCGGAAGGGTGCGGTCGGCCGGCAGCCTCCTGGCCCCGGGCTTGTCCGCGGACTTGGGCATGGCTCCCTGCGCCAGCCGCACCGTGGCACCGCCGGCGTCGCCGGCGACGGGCACCCTGACGGACGCCGTGTAGGCGAGCCGGCCGTCCTCCTGCTCCCAGGCGGAGGCGAGGAGTTCGGTGCCCTGGGCGAGCGGACCGGGGACCGCCTCCCCGAGGACCTCGTAGCAGCGGTCGGGCACGCCGACCAGGGAGTCGCGGAAGCCCGGGTAACGGGCGTGGGCACGGTCGCCCTCCAGGAGGAACGGAGGCGCTCCGTTCTGCTTCTCGGAGGTGATCGCCTCGCACAGCTCGTCGACCGCACCGGCCCGGGCCAGGCAGATGCGCACCCGGCGCTTCACGTCCATGGCGTCGCGGATACCGTCGGTGAAATAGGTGTCGGCGAGCCGTGCGATGCCCGCGCAGATCTCTCGCCGCAGGTCGCGGTCCAGGGCGGGGAAGTCGTCCTGGATGAGCTTGGCCAGCTCCCAGGTGAAGTGCCGGCGCAGCACGGCGTCACGCTTCGGGCCCGCCTCGATGAGGCCGGCCGTGAAGTCCATGATCTCGGCCGTGCACCGCAGCCGTGCCAGGTGGTCGGCGCGGTAGGTGATGTTGCTGGCATCGCCCCGCTTCACCGCGTAGTAGCAGGTGTAGTCGGCCACCACCGAGATCTTCCGTGCGCGCACGCACGCCTCGATGGTGAACGGCTGGTCGCTGCCCACCGGCAGATGCTCGGGGAAGCGCAGTTTGTGCTGTTCGACCAGTTCACGGCGGAACAGCTTGGTGTTGGCAAGAGTGAAGGGCAGCGCGGAGTCGTAGAGGCTGACGTCCGGGGCGCTCTCCTTGTACAGCGCCTGGTGGACGTACCTCCCGTTGGTGCCGACCATCTTGCCGACGACGACGTCCGAGCGGTGTTCGTCGGCGCAGGTGACCATGCGCTCCAGCGCCTGGTCGCCGAGGTGGTCGTCCGAGCCGATGAAGTAGACGTACCGGCCCGTGGCGACGTCCAGCGCCCGGTTGCTGGGGGCGGCGGGGCCCCCGGAGTTAGCCTGGTGGATCACCTTGACGGTGCCCGGGTACAGCTCCGCGAAGCGGTCGAGTTCACGGCCGCTGTCGTCGGTGGAGCCGTCGTCGACCGCGACGATCTCCAGTCTGTCCCGTCCGATGCTCTGCCCGACCAGGGAGTCCAGGCACTCCGTGAGGTACGGCATGGTGTTGTAGACGGCGACGACCACGCTGACATCAGGTGGGGTACCCACCTGGCTCTCAGGCGCCATGGATAGCCAGGTCCTCCGACTGAAGTGACACGCTGCGGCTGTCCCTCGCCGACTCGAGCACCGCCGCCGCGACCTCCACCGTCCGCATGCCCTGGCGCAGGGTGCAGATGTCGGCGGGCTTGCCGAGTACGGCGTCCCGGAACAGTTCGTGTTCGACGAGGAGCGGCTCTCGCTTCTGGATGGCGTACCGGATCATGTCGCCTTCGGAGACGCCCCGGAATGCCTGCAGCACCTCCCACTCGGTCGCCACCGCGGCGTTGGAGTGGAAGGTCAGGTCCGCGGTGAGGGTGTCGGCGATGAAGCAGCCGCGCTCGCCGGTGACGGAGGTGAAGCGCTCCTTGAACGGGCTCAGCCAGTTGACCAGATGGTTGACCATGGTGCCGTCGTCGAGGCGGCCGACCGCGGAGACCATGTCCTCGTGTTCGCGGCCGCTCTTGTGGACGGTGTGCGCGGCGATGGACACGTACTCGTGCCCCGTCACAAAGCCGGTGAGGTCGATGTCGTGGGTGGCGAGGTCCTTGACCACACCGACGTCCGCTATGCGATGCGGGAAGGGGCCCTGGCGGCGGGTGACGACCTGGTAGACGTCGCCGAGTTCGCCGGCCTCCAGACGGGCCCGCAGCGAGCGCAGCGCCGGGTTGCACCGCTCGATGTGCCCCACACCGGCGACCAGACCGCGCGACTCGAACGCCTCGACGAGGCGGCGTGCCCCTTCGACCGTGTCCGCGACCGGCTTCTCCACCAGCGCACAGACGCCGGCCCCGGCGAGCTGCAGGCCGACCTCCTCGTGCAGCCCCGTGGGGCAGGCCACGACGGCGTAGTCGACGCCCAGGTCGATGAGTTCGTCGACGGTGTTCACAATGGGCGCGCCCTGGGAGGCCCCGTACTTGTCGCCCATCGGGTCGACGATGCCGACGAAGTCGACGCCCTCCAGGCCGGCGAGGACACGGGCGTGGTGGCGCCCCATGGAACCGAGGCCGATGAGTCCGGCCCGAAGGGGGCTGACGGTGGTCACAGGTGCTCCCCCAGCGCGTTCACGGCGGTCACGATGCGCTCCAGGTCTCGCGCCGACAGCGCGGGGTGGACGGGCAGCGACACGACCTCGGCGGCCGCGCGCTCCGTCTCCGGCAGTTCCCAGACGCGGCCGGCCTTCTGGTCCGGTTCCCAGTACGGCTTCAGCCGGTGGATCGGGGTCGGGTAGTACACGGCGTTGCCGACACCGGCCTCGGCGAGGCGCGCCATGGCGGCGTCGCGGTCACCGCGGACCCGCACGGTGTACTGGTGGTACACGTGCCGGGCGCCCTCGGCGACCTTCGGCGTGACCACGTTCGGCGCGGTGATGTGCTCCGTCAGGTACGCGGCGTTGGCGATGCGCTGCTCGGTCCAGCCCTCCAGCTTGGCGCGCTGGACCCGGCCGATCGCCGCGGAGACGTCCGTCATGCGCATGTTGGCGCCGACGATCTCGTTGGCGTAGCGCTGCTCCATGCCCTGGTTGCGCAGCAGCCGCAGGGTGCGGGCGACCTCCGCGTCGGCGGTGGTCACCATGCCGCCTTCGAGGCTGTGCATGTTCTTGGTCGGGTAGAAGCTGAACGTTCCGGCGGTGCCGAACGCGCCCACCGGGGTTCCGTCGAGCGAGGCGGCGTGCGCCTGGCAGGCGTCCTCCACCACGGCCAGGCCGTGCCGTTCGGCGATGGCCGTGATCTGGCCCATGGCGGCCGGGTGGCCGTAGAGGTGGACGGGCATGATCGCGGCGGTACGCGGTGTGATGGCCGCCTCGACGGCGGCGGGGTCCACACAGAAGGTGTCGGGCTCGATGTCGGCGAAGACCACGTCGGCGCCCACGAGCCGCACGGCGTTGGCGGAGGCGGCGAAGGAGAACGACGGCACGATGACCTCGTCACCCGGACCGAGGCCCAGCGCCAGCAGTGTCAGGTGAAGCGCGGAAGTACCGGAATTGACCGCGACGCAGTGCCGCATGTTCACCAGCTCGGAGAACTCCGCCTCGAAGGCGGCCACCTCGGGGCCCTGTACGACCCTGCCGCTGCGCAGGACGCGTACGGCGGCCTCGATCTCCTCCTCCCCGATCACGGGCTTGGCTGCTGGTATCGGCTCGTGGGTGTCGGTCATCGACATCCCCCCTCCTCTTCGGCGACCACGAGGGCGCACCACTTCGTGACGGGTCGGGAAAGGACGGTGCCGAGCGCGCGTGTCCGCTCCCTGAAACGTTCGCCTGCAGGCGTGGCGGCGAACGGTGTTCGCTGAAGACCCTCCCCCCAGAAGGCTCTTGCGAGAGGGACCAGCCGTGCTGTGGAAGGGGCCACCGCACACGCGCTTCGGCTGTGGTCCGGCGCGCCTGCCAGCAGCGGCCGGAACCGCAGTCACGTTACCAGCACAGAAGCAAAATTTTTCCTCAGGGTTACGACAGAGAGACCTTGGCTTGACGGCTGATCGGTCACATCCGGCACGCAGAGTGACCAGGTCGTCAAGGACGGGCGACGGACCTTGGACACGCCGCGGCCGGCCCGGGCGCGGGACACCGAGTCGGTGTCCCGCGCCGTTCGCTCGGGCACCCCGAGGGGCGAGGGCCCGGTCAGTCCTCCGTGGCGGCGGAGACGGACGGGGCCGCCTGCTGCGCCGCCGCCGTCTTCTTCGAAGCCGTCTTCGCCGCCTTCTTGGCCGTCGTCTTCTTCGCGGCCGTCTTCTTGGCCGTCGTCTTCTTGGCGACGGCCTTCTTGGTGGCGGTCTTCTTGGTGGCGGTCTTCTTGGTGGCGGTCTTCTTGGTGGCGGCCTTCTTCGCCGTGGCCTTCTTGGCCGCCTTGCGCGCCGTCTTCTTGGCGAGCGCCGGCGCCTCGGCCTCTGCCTCGGTCGCGGCCTGTGCCTCCGCGGCCGCCCCGGTCTCCGCGGGGGCCTCCGCCTCCGCAGGGGCCTCCGCCTCTCCCGCCGACGGGACGACCACGACGGCCGCCTCCTCGGACGAGGTGGGCGCGGTGGCCTTGCGCACGGCACGGCGGCGCGGACGGGCCGGAGCGACACTCTCGGCGGGCGCCTTGGCCGGCTCGACGGCCTCCTCGGCGCCGGCCTGCGGCCCGGCCCCGGCCGGTGCCTCCTCAGCGGCCCGCGGCTCGGGTTCGGCGACCGTCACCACGACCTCCTCGGGCGTGCCAGGGGCACCGGACGGCGCCGACACCTTGCGGGTGGCACGGCGGCGCGTACGGCCCTTGGGTGCGGCCTCCTCCTCGGCCGGAGCGGGCGCCTCGGCGACCGGCGCCTCGACGGCGGGCTTCGCGACGGCCGGCTCCTCGGCCGCCACCGGCTCGGCCACCGCCTCCGCCTCCGCGGCCTGGACCCGCTTCGGCGCACGCTCGCCGGTACGGGACTTCGGGGCCCGCTCCTCGGTCCGCGGCGCACCCGCCGGGGCCGACGCCCGCCGGGTCGCCCGGCGCCGCGCACGGCCCCGGGACGCGGCGGCCTCCGCCTCGGCGATGCTGCTGTACAGCTCCTCGTCCGGCGCGAAAGCCTCCGCGGCGGCGGGCTCGGGCAGCGCGACGGCCGCGGGGACCGCCTCGGGCTCCTCGGCGGGCGCCTCGGCCTCCGTGACCGCCGTCTCACGCACCTCGGGCTCCTGCTCGGCACCGCCCCGGCCGCGCTTCTTGCGCTTGCCACCGGCGGGCGGGGCCGCCTGGTCCATGTGCACGATCAGGCCGCGGCCGTTGCAGTGGACACAGGTCTCGGAGAAGGACTCCAGCAGACCCTGTCCGACGCGCTTGCGCGTCATCTGCACCAGACCCAGCGAAGTCACCTCGGCCACCTGGTGCTTGGTGCGGTCCCGGCCCAGGCACTCCAGCAGGCGCCGCAGCACCAGGTCCCGGTTGGACTCCAGCACCATGTCGATGAAGTCGATGACGATGATGCCGCCGAGGTCGCGCAGCCGCAGCTGGCGCACGATCTCCTCGGCCGCCTCCAGGTTGTTCCTGGTGACGGTCTCCTCCAGGTTGCCGCCCTGGCCGGTGAACTTGCCGGTGTTGACATCGATGACGACCATCGCCTCGGTCCGGTCGATCACCAGCGAACCGCCGCTGGGCAGCCAGACCTTGCGATCCAGCGCCTTGGCGAGCTGCTCGTCGATCCGGTAGGTGGCGAAGACGTCGACCTCGCTGGTCCACCTCTGCAGGCGTTCGGCCAGGTCGGGCGCGACGTGCGAGACGTATCCGTGAATGGTCTCCCACGCCTCGTCACCGCTGACGACGACCTTGGAGAAGTCCTCGTTGAAGATGTCGCGCACGACCCGGACCGTCATGTCCGGCTCGCCGTACAGCAGCGTCGGCGCGCCGCCGTTCTTCGCCTTCTTCTGGATCTCCTCCCACTGCGCCTGCAGCCGCTCGACGTCCCGGCGCAGCTCCTCCTCGCTCGCGCCCTCGGCGGCGGTGCGCACGATGACGCCCGCGTCCTCGGGGACGATCTTCTTGAGGATGGTCTTCAGCCGGGCCCGCTCGGTGTCGGGCAGCTTGCGGCTGATGCCGGTCATCGAGCCCTCGGGCACGTACACCAGGTAGCGGCCGGGCAGGGAGACCTGGCTGGTCAGGCGGGCGCCCTTGTGTCCGATCGGGTCCTTGGTGACCTGGACGAGGACCGACTGCCCGGACTTCAGCGCGGACTCGATGCGCCGCGGTCCGCTCGCGAGGCCCAGCGCCTCGAAGTTGACCTCGCCGGCGTACAGGACGGCGTTGCGGCCCTTTCCGATGTCGATGAAGGCGGCCTCCATCGACGGCAGGACGTTCTGCACCTTGCCCAGGTAGACGTTGCCGACGTACGAGGTCGACTGCTCCTTGTTGACGTAGTGCTCCACGAGCACACCGTCCTCGAGCACGCCGATCTGCGTACGGTCGCCGTTCTGCCGGACCGCCATGACGCGCTCGACGGCCTCGCGGCGGGCGAGGAACTCGGCCTCGGTGATGATCGGCACCCGGCGGCGGCCCTGCTCGCGGCCCTCGCGGCGGCGCTGCTTCTTGGCCTCCAGGCGTGTCGAGCCCTTGATGGACTGCACCTCGTCGCTGGGGTGCTCCTCCTTCTTGCGGGGCTCACGGATCTTGACGACCGTACGCTCGGGCTCGTCGACGGCCGGCTCGGCGCCGGCCTCCTCACCGGCCCGGCGGCGGCGACGGCGGCGGCGACGGCTGCCGACCGTGGCGGCGGAGGCCCCCGCCTCCTCGCCGCGCTCCTCCTCGGCCGCCTCCTCGGCGTCCTCCGCCACCTGCTCGGCGGTGTCCTCGGTGTCCTGCGCGGCCTGTTCGGCGGCGAGTTCCTCGCCCTCCGCACCCTCGGGGGCCTCACCACGGCGACGGCGACGGCCACCGCGGCGGCGGCGGCGCCGCGCACCGGGCTCCTCGGCCTCCTCACCCTCGGCGGCCTCCTCGGCCTCCTCAGGCTCCTCGGGCTCCTCCACCTCTTCGGCGGTCTCCGGCACCGGCGCCCCGGCCTCCTCCTCGCCACCCCGGCGACGGCGACGGCGACGCGGGCCGGCGGCCTCCTCCGGCTCCTCGGCCTCCTCGTGCTCCGCGGCCTCGGCGGCAGCGGCAGCGGCGGCCCGCTCCGGGGTCTGGAACATGGGCTGGGTGAACACGGGCGCCTGGAACACGGCGACGGTGGGCCGCACGGGCCGCTGCACGGCCTCGGGCGTCTCCTCGCCGGCGGGCTGCGCGGGCTCGGCGAAACCGGCGGCTGCCTTGCGGACGACGCGACGGCGCGTGCGGCGCGGGGCGGTCTCCTCGGCGGCGGGGGTCTGAGCGGCCGGGGTCTCCACCTCGGCGGCGGGGGTCTGAGCAGCCGGGGTCTCCGCCTCGGTGACGGTGGCCTCCTCGGCCTCGGTCTCCTCCACGGCGGCGGGCGCGGACACCCGGCGGGCGGCCCGGCGACGGGTGCGGCGGGGGGCCTCCTCGGTCCCGGGTGCCTCCTCCGTCCCGCGGGTCTCCTCGGCGGCGGGCACCGGTGCGGCCGGCTCGCTCACCGGCGCCTCCTCGACATCCGCGGTCACGGGCTGAGCCTCGGTGGCCCCGACGGTCTCGACGGCCCCAGGAACCTCCGTGGCCACGGGAGTCTCGGCTGCCCCGGCAGCCGCCGGAGCTCCGGCGGGCGAGGTGGCACGGCGCGTGGTCCGACGACGGGTGCGCCGCGGGGCCTCCTCCTCGGCCTCCTCGGCAGCCGGCTCCGCCACCTCGGCAGCGGCGTCACCGCCCGCGGGCACCACGACCTCCGCGGCCTCCGCCGCCGGCGCACCGGCAGGCGTCGACACGCGCCGCGTCGCACGACGACGCGCACGAGGCGCAACGGGCTCGGCCGGCTCGTCGGCTGTGGCCGCGGCAGCCGCCCCGGCCCCCCCGGAAACGGCGGCCTCGGCCTCCGCCTCCGTCTGCTGGATCTCTTCCGCCCCGGTGACCTCGTCGGTCTCGATGTCCTCCGCGGCCGGTATGGCCGGCGCCGCAGGGGTCACCACCTCGCCCGCCGCGGTGTCGGCGGTCGCGGC
>NZ_JBHUDX010000003.1:31359-52252 GCF_042678285.1 Streptomyces caeni | reverse complement strand
GCCCGAGCGTGGCGGCGCCCGGCCGCGGGTCGCCCGGCTCCGGCGCGCCGCCGGATGGGTCCCCGTGCGCCGGATGCGCCGCCAGCCGGCGCTGGATGGCGATCCGCGCGGCGGGGGTGTGCGCGTGCTCCAGCCACTCCCTGGAGGGCTCCGAGGCCGGATCCTGGCCCATGAGGAGCTCCACGGTGTCGCCGTCCTTGAGAACCGTACTCAGCGTCGCCAGCCGCCCGTTGACGCGGGCGCCCATGCATGCGTGGGCATCCTCGCCGTACTGCGCGTACGCGGCGTCCACGCAGCTCGCGCCCTCCGGAAGGCCCAGCGCACCGCCGTCGGGCCGGAACACGGTGATCTCCCGGTCCTGGGCGAGGTCCTCGCGCAGCGTCGACCAGAAGATGTCGGTGTCGGGGGCCGCCTCCTGCCACTCCAGGAGCCGGGAGAGCCAGCCGGGGCGGGTGGGGTCGACGCGCTCGCCGTCGGCCGGGTCGTCGGACGCGGGAGCATAGGGGTTGCCGAGCGCGATCACACCGGCCTCGGCGACCTTGTGCATCTGGTGGGTGCGGATGAGGACCTCGGCGACCTCGCCGTCCTCGCGCGCCACCGCGGTGTGCAGCGACTGGTACAGATTGAACTTGGGGACGGCGATGAAGTCCTTGAACTCCGAGACCACCGGGGTCATGCACGTGTGCAGTTCACCGAGGACCCCGTAGCAGTCGGCGTCCTCGTTCACGAGGACCAGGAGGCGCCCGAAGTCGGCGCCGCGCAGCCGGCCCCGTCTGCGGGAGATCCGGTGGACGGAGACGAAGTGCCGTGGCCTGATGAGGACGTCCGCCTGGATCCCGGACCCGCGCAGCACCGTGCGCACCTGGTCGGCCATCTCGGCGAGCGGGTCGTCGCCGTGCGCCGCGTTCTCGGCGATCAGCTCTCTGGTGTGCTCGTACTCCTCGGGGTGCAGGATCGCGAAGACGAGGTCCTCGAGTTCGGTCTTCAGCGCCTGGACGCCGAGCCGTTCGGCGAGCGGGATGAGCACGTCCCTGGTGACCTTGGCGATGCGTTCCTGCTTCTCGGGGCGCATCACGCCCAGGGTGCGCATGTTGTGCAGCCGGTCGGCGAGTTTGATCGACATCACCCGGACGTCGCTGCCGGTGGCGACGAGCATCTTGCGGAACGTCTCGGGTTCGGCCGCGGCACCGTAGTCGACCTTCTCCAGTTTGGTGACGCCGTCGACGAGGTAGCGCACCTCCTCGCCGAACTCCTCGCGCACCTGATCGAGCGTCACGTCCGTGTCCTCGACGGTGTCGTGCAGCAGGCTGGCGGTCAAGGTCGTCGTCTCCGCGCCGAGTTCGGCGAGGATCAGGGTCACGGCGAGGGGGTGGGTGATGTACGGCTCACCGCTCTTGCGCATCTGCCCCCGGTGCGAGGACTCGGCCAACAGGTAGGCGCGCCGCAGGGGTTCGAGGTCGGCGTCGGGGTGGTGGGCACGGTGCGCCTCGGCGACGTGGCCGATGGCGTCGGGGAGCCGGTCGCGGGTGGCGGATCCGAGCAGCGCGGCACGGCCCAGACGGCGCAGGTCGATCCGGGCGCGGCTCTTCCTGCGGTACGCCCCGGGCGTCGCGGGGGCGGGGGTGGCAGGGTTGCTGGCCTCCGCACTCATTGGGCACCTCCGGCTGCGTGGACCGGCGGACGGGTGCCCCATGGCATACGCGGCGCAGGGGATGGCAGCGATCCCCCGTCCGGGCCGGTGCTTGATGCTACCGAGCCCATCACACGCACCTGACCGGCTCTCGCCGAGCGTGAAACGGATCACCCATTCGAGCGAAGGTCTGAAGGTTTACGGTTTCGAGCCATGGGCAGAGCCCCAGGCTGTGGATTCGAGTCTTCTCGCGCATCCTGGGCTGCGGATCGGAGCGTCAGGGGCGACTCGAGCTGTGATATGAGGACGGACGGCGCTTCGGCCGACTGCTTTTTCCGGCCACCCGGCGTCGCGGAGCGTGCGCGTCCGCGTGCCACACCGTGCTTCGACGCGCCGCCTGCTCGCCCCCAAGACGCCGCTACCGGGCCCCTGTTCGCGCATTCGGCGGGTCAGCGGACAGCCGACTCCAGCCACTGGGCGTCGATCTCGCCCTCGGCGACGATCACCGCCGGGCCGGTCATCTCGATCCGGCCGTCCGGCTGCTCGGTGATCACCAGGGTGCCGCCGAGGACATCGACGGTGTACGTCGCCGGAGTGCCCGTCACGGCCGGGTCGGCGCCGTCGCGGCGGGCCGCGGCGACCGCCACCGCGCACGCGCCCGTGCCGCACGAACGGGTCTCGCCGGAGCCGCGCTCATGGACGCGCATCGCGACGTGCCGGGGGCCGCGGTCGGCGACGAACTCGACGTTCACCCCGTCCGGATAGGCCGCGGCCGGGCTGAACGGAGGCGGAGTCAGCAGGTCGCCCGCGTGCGCCAGGTCGTCGACGAAGGCGACGGCGTGCGGATTGCCCATGTTCACGTTGCGCGCGGGCCAGCTGCGTTCACCGGCCCCGACCGTGACGTCCCCTTCGGGCAGGAGCGCCCTGCCCATGCCGACGGTGATGTCGCCGTTCTTCGCGATGTGCACGGTCTTCACACCGCCACGCGTGGCGACCGTGAGGTCCCCCTCGCCCGCGTGGCCGGACCTCTGGAGGTAGCGGGCGAACACCCGTACGCCGTTGCCGCACATCTCCGCGATCGAGCCGTCCGCGTTGCGGTAGTCCATGAACCACTCCGCCTCGGCGGCCATCCCCCGGGCCTCGGGGTGCGCGGCGGAGCGCACGACGTGCAGCAGACCGTCGCCGCCGATGCCCGCGCGGCGGTCGCACAGGGCGGCGACGGCGGCCGGGGGCAGGTCGATGGCGTTCTCCGGGTCCGGGACGATCACGAAGTCGTTCTCGGTGCCGTGGCCCTTGAGGAAGGCGATCCGCGTGCTCATTCCTCGATCGTACGGGTTCGGCGCGACACTCCGGTCGGACGGTCCGTCCCGCGGACCATGGCCGGGGCAGCACGCCCTCCGGCACGCGCTCCGGCACCCGCCCCGGCGCACGCGGGGGCACGCGAACCGCGGACTCAGCGCAGCCGGGCGACGCGCCACACGGCCAGCACGACCACCGCGGCGACCACCACGGCGTACCCGGCGACGACACGCCAGTCCGGGCGCCGCCCGGAGCCGCGCTGCGGCAGGCCCGGCCAGGTGTAGCCGACCCGGCGGGCGGCCATCATGCCCCAGCCGGCCGCGCAGGAGCAGATCAGCAGGCCGAGCATGGCGACCACGGCACCGCCGTCGCCGAACTCGAAGGCCAGCGGGAAGGCGAACATCAGGGAGCCGACCGCCGCCAGCGCCACGATGGGGGCGAGCTGCCAGATGCGCAGCCGGCGCTGCGGGCGCAGCTCCACCTCGACCTCCGGCCCGCCGGACAGCTCGTCCGCCTCCGGCCCGTCCGCGGTCACACCGCCCGGCGGCTGGTCGTCGGGACCGTCGGAACTGAGGGTGTGATCCCCGTCCTCCGCGGTGTCGTGCACCGCGCCGTGTGCGGTGTCGCGAGGGCCGGCCTCCATCGCCACGCGCCCTCCCAACTCGGACTCCACTTGGTCGATCGAAGCACGATGATGGCATGCCGCCGAAGGCCCGGATGGCGACCGGGGCGTCCCGATGCCATCACGTGATCAGGCTGTAACCGGTCGTTCGACCAACGCCAGTGCGAGGTGCGGAAGTTCCGTACGATCCGCCGCCGCACCGCTGAGCCAGTGCACACGCGGGTCGCGCCGGAACCATGAATCCTGACGGCGCGCGAAGCGCTTGGTGGCGCGTACGGTTTCGGCGCGCGCCTCCTCCATCGTGCGCTCCCGCGCGAGCGCCGCGAGGACTTGCTGGTACCCGAGCGCGCGCGACGCCGTGCGCCCGTGACGCAGACCCCGTGCCTCCAACGCGCGCACCTCGTCGACGAGCCCCGCCTCCCACATCCGGTCGACCCGGCGGGCGATGCGCTCGTCGAGTTCGGGGCGCGCCACGTCGACTCCGATCTGGATGGTGTCGTACACCGAGTCATGGCCCGGGAGGTTGGCGGTGAAGGGCTTCCCGGTGATCTCGATGACCTCCAGGGCGCGCACGATGCGGCGGCCGTTGCTGGGCAGGATCGCGTGCGCGGCCTCCGGGTCGGCGGCGGCCAGACGGGCGTGCAGCGCCCCGGAGCCGCGCGCCGCGAGCTCCTCCTCGAGCCGGGCGCGCACCTCGGGGTCGGTCCCGGGAAACTCCAGGTTGTCCACAGCGCCGCGCACGTACAGCCCCGAACCGCCCACCAGGACGGGCCAGCGGCCCTCGGCGAGCAGCGCGTCGATACGGGCACGGGCCAGCCGCTGGTACTCGGCGACGGATGCCGTGACCGTCACGTCCCAGATGTCGAGCAGGTGGTGCGGGACACCGCCGCGCTCCTCATGCGTCAGCTTGGCCGTGCCGATGTCCATCCCCCGATAGAGCTGCATGGAGTCGGCGTTGACGACCTCACCGCCGAGACGCTGCGCCAGGAACACGCCCAGATCGGACTTTCCGGCCGCGGTCGGCCCGACGACGGCGATGACCCGCGGCGCGGGAGCTGCACTACTCACCGCAACAGTCTCGCAAACCTCCCGGCCTCACCTCGAACGAGTTACGTGACACCCCGGGCGCGAAGTCGTTGCCAGATGCGAGGTCCCGGCCGCCGATTCGAGAACGGGTGACTCGGACGACGCAAACGGACACACCGGACCACGCGGCATTTCGCCCGCACGAGTAACGTATGGAGTTGATATGGGCGTTTTTGCACGGCTTTTTCGGAGGTCGAGGACGACCGAGGAGGCTCAGTCCGCCGAGGCGGAGATCCCACAGCCGGCGGCCACCGCGGCAACGACAACGGCAGCGGAGGCCACGGACGCGGCCACTGCGGCTGCGGCTGCCGCCGAGGGTACGGCCGAGGAGGCTGAGTCCGGGCCGCCGCCCGCGGCGGCGGAGACCGCACGGCCCACCGCCGACGGGGGCGTCGCGATCCCCGGGCAGCAGTCCGCCAAGGACGTCGCCGACAGCGAGGCCGACGAGCGCGCCCGCACATGACCGCCGTCGCGAGGAAGGGTGCACCCATGGGTCTCATGGACAGGATGAAAGCCAAGCTCTCCCCCGCCAGGGAGAAGGCCGCACACCTCGCGGACCAGCACGGGGAAAAGGTGGAGCGGGGCCTGGACAAGGCCGCGAAGCTGGTCGACGAGAAGACCAAGGGCAAGTACAGCGACAAGATCCACACGGGCGCCGGCAAGGCGAAGCACACGGTGGAGCGCCTCGGGCACCGGGACACCGGCACGACGGCAGGCGGAAAGACGCCGCCGGGCGGCACCCGGCCGCCCTCGGCATCCTGACCGCGCTGCGACCGCGGAGGAGCACCTCGGCGGACGGCCACGGGGCGTACGGCCTCCCGGCCGTCGGCGTGTCCGGGAGGCGGTCCGGGGCGTCCGGGGGCGCACAAGGTCCGCGGGGCGCGCACGGACATGCGGGGCCTGCGGCGCGCCGTGCCTACGACGAGGACGTGGCGGCCCGAGCAGCGCGGTGTCCGTACCGGCTACGACCAGGCCGCCACCAGGTACCCGACCCCGTACGGCGCGTCGTCGTACAGAAGCGCACCCGACAGGCCCGCGCCCTCGGCCGCGCCGGCCAGGACCTGCCAGGCCGCCCGGCCGCCGGCCTTCAGCTCGCGGGCCAATGCCGCGTCCAGCGCCTTCAGGGCCTCCCCGTCCGCCGCCGCCAGCGCCCGCGCGACCTGCGCGTCGAACCCGGCCGCGCGCTCGTCCAGGTAGCCGGGCGCCTTCAGCGTGCGGCACGCGCTGGCGTCTCCCATGACCAGCAGGGCCACCCGTTCGTCCCGCCCGGCAAGGCCCGCTCCGGCCTCGGCGCACCTCTCGGGAGGCAGGGATTCCGGGACACCGAGCCCTTCTACGGGCACGTCGGCCCAGCCCGTCCGCTCCAGCAGCCACGCGGCGACGGCGAGCGACGACGGCAGCTCGCGCCGTGCCGCCGCCTGGTCCGCCGGGCTCGCGCCCAGCCGTACGCCGACATCCACACCGAAGCCGCGAAACGACCCACGGCTCCCCTCCGGGTACGGGCACGGCGCGCTCTCCCCGGCGGGACCGACGACCACCAGGCGGCCGGGCCGTGCGGCGGCGAGCACGCCCAGGGCGTCGGCACAGGCGGCACGGGCGCCGTCCAGTTCGGGCGCGGCGCCGGCGGCGACCTCGGGCACCAGCAGCGGCGGACAGGGGCACACAGCGGCGGCGACAAGCATGATCCGCAGCGTAATCCCGTCGGGCGGCGGCGTGTGAGGCCGGGGAGACCGCGTCACTGCCCGGTCGGCACGTCCGTGAGGTCGGTGGCGGTGACGACGAGGTCGACGGGCTTTGGTCGCACTCCGGTGAACGGGGGTGCGTTCAGTCGCAGCCGCACGCGCCGGCGGTCGCCGCAGGCAGGGGCTCGGGGGCGCCGATCGACGGCAGCCCGAGCATGACACCGGCCGGCTTGGCGGCCTCCTCGGCGTTCCGCTTCGCCCAGGCGTCGCCCGCGCGCGTGCGGCGCACCCCGAGGACAGGGCCCTCCGCGAGCAGATGGTGGGGGGCGGCATACGTGACCTCGACCGTGACCACGTCCCCCGGGCGGACCTCCTCGTCCGGCTTGGTGAAGTGCACCAGGCGGTTGTCGGGGGCGCGGCCCGAGAGGCGGTGGGTGGCACCGTCCTTGCGGCCCTCGCCCTCGGCGGCCATCAGCTCCAGGGTGCGGCCGACCTGCTTCTTGTTCTCCTCCCAGGAGATCTCCTCCTGGAGGGCGACGAGCCGCTCGTAGCGCGCCTGGACGACGTCCTTGGGGATCTGGCCGTCCATGGTGGCGGCCGGCGTGCCGGGCCGCTTGGAGTACTGGAAGGTGAACGCCTGCGCGAACCGCGCCTCGCGCACCACATGCAGCGTCTGCTCGAAGTCCTCCTCGGTCTCCCCGGGAAAGCCGACGATGATGTCCGTGGTGATCGCGGCGTGCGGGATGGCGGCCCGCACCTTCTCGATGATCCCCAGGTAGCGCTCCTGGCGGTAGGAACGGCGCATCGCCTTCAGGACCGTGTCCGAGCCGGACTGCAGCGGCATGTGCAGCTGCGGCATCACGTTCGGCGTCTCGGCCATGGCCGCGATGACGTCGTCGGTGAAGTCGCGCGGGTGCGGCGAGGTGAACCGCACGCGCTCCAGGCCCCCGATCGCCCCGCAGGCGCGCAGCAGCTTGCTGAACGCCTCGCGGTCGCCGATGTCGGAGCCGTACGCGTTGACGTTCTGACCCAGCAGGGTGATCTCGGAGACGCCCTCGGCGACCAGGGCCTCGACCTCGGCGAGGATGTCGCCGGGGCGGCGGTCCTTCTCCTTGCCGCGCAGGGCCGGGACGATACAGAAGGTGCAGGTGTTGTTGCAGCCGACGGAGACCGACACCCAGGCCGCGTACGCGCTCTCGCGCCGCGTCGGCAGCGTCGACGGGAACGCCTCGAGCGACTCGGCGATCTCGACCTGCGCCTCCTCCTGCACGCGGGCGCGCTCGAGCAGGACGGGCAGCTTGCCGATGTTGTGCGTGCCGAAGACGACGTCCACCCAGGGCGCCTTCTTCACGATGGTGTCGCGGTCCTTCTGCGCCAGACAGCCGCCGACGGCGATCTGCATGCCGGGCCGTCGGGCCTTCTTCGGCGCGAGGCGGCCGAGGTTGCCGTAGAGCCGGTTGTCGGCGTTCTCGCGGACGGCGCACGTGTTGAAGACGACGATGTCCGCGTCGCCGTCCGACCCCTCGGGTGCCCGCACGTATCCGGCGCCTTCGAGCAGCCCCGCCAATCGCTCGGAGTCGTGGACGTTCATCTGACACCCGTAGGTGCGGATCTCGTAGCTCTTGGGTGCTTGAACGTCCACTGCCGGGCTCCGGTCGCTGCTGGTGGTCATGGCTCAAGGGTAGGCGGTTCGGAGGACGCCCCCGCCCGCATCGGCGCTTGGGGCAGGGGCTCCGGACGGCCGCCACCACGGACGCCGGCACCGTCCCTCACACGGCGCCCCGGACCGACGTGGCACAGGTCACAACGGTTTACAGATTGCGCAACTCTAAAGTACGGACATGGATCTTCATGTCGCCACGAAGTGGGAGACCGCGGTGCTCGCCGGAGGACCGGCCGACGGCCTGCGCATGCAGGTCGCGGGCCGGCCGCCGGTGCTGCAGGTCACCTACCCCTGCCGGGTGGAGAGCCCGGCGGACGGTGTCCGGGTCGAGGCCCTCTACGTCTACCGGCGCCAGCTCGGCGCCCGCGAGCCCCTGACGTACGGCTTCGACGGCGCCAGCCCCTGACGGAAGGCGTGGCCGGGCCCGGGGTCCCCTACGCGCCCGGCGGTGTCCAGCCTTGGCGGCGCAGGACCGCCGAGACGTCCGGGGCGCGGTAGTGGTCTCCCTTGAGGACCTTGCCGTCGGACCGGCGGGAGACCGTGCCGTCGGGGCCGATCTTGGTCATGTTGGCGCGGTGGATCTCGGCGATCACGGCGTCGAGGTCGACGCCGTGCACGAGGGCGGTGCCGTACGCCACGTACACGAGGTCCGCGAGCTCGTGCGCCAGCCGGTCGAGGGGGCCGGTGACCGACACCTCGGCAACCTCCGCGGCCTCCTCCGCGAGCAACTCGCCGCGGTGCGCGGCCAGCTCCCGGGAGACCTCCGTCGGCACGGACCGGGCGTCGAGTCCGAAGGCCAGGTGGAATTCACGGACGAGCGAGGCGGGAGAAGCGTGCATCCGGCGACCCTACCGTCACCCGCCCCGGGCCCCAGCGGTCCTCTTGTCGTCCTCTTGTGACCCCTGCCCTGGCCGGCGACGCGCACGGCCTGGCAGGATCGCGCGCATGGTCCAGGCACTCCCTCGTACCCGACTGCACCGCGCGCTGCTGGGCTCGGCCGTGTGCGCGGTCGTCGGGCTGCTGCTGTGGTGGCTGCTGCCGCTCGGCGAGGAGTCCCCGGGCGGCACGGTCACCTTCAGCACCGGCTCTCCGAGCGGCGTCTACGAGAAGTACGGCACTCTGCTGCGGCGCGCCATCGCCAAGGACATGCCGAGGCTGGACGTACGGCTGCTGAACAGCGACGGGTCGCAGGAGAACGTGCGGCGGGTGGCCACGGGGGAGACGGACTTCGCCATCGCGGCGGCCGACGCGGTGGAGACGTACAAGCTGGAGAACGAGCCGGGCGCCGATCGGCTGCGCGGCTGCGCACGGCTTTACGACGACTATGTGCATCTGGTGGTGCCGCGCTCGTCCCCCGTGCAGTCCGTGGCGGACCTCAAGGGCCGCAGGGTCGCCGTCGGGCCGGGCGGCTCGGGGGTGCGGCTGATCGCGGAGCATGTGCTCATGGCGGCCGGGCTGGACCCGCACAAGGACGTAAGGCCGGTGCCCGAGGGCATCGAAGCCGCGCCCGGGCTGCTGGAAAGCCGTCGGATCGACGCGTTCTTCTGGTCGGGCGGGCTGCCCACCGGTGCGGTCAAGAACCTGTCGGAACGCTTCCCGGTCCGCCTGGTGCCGATCGGCGGCGACCTGGTGGCGAAGCTGCACGCACAGGGCGGCGCCTCGCGCTACTACCGGGCCGCGGTGATGCCGGCCGACGCCTACCCGCAGGCCGAGCACGGCTCCTCCGTGCAGACCCTGGCAGTGGCCAACCTGCTGGTGACCCGCGAGGGCATGAACGCGGACCTCACCGAGAAGCTCACTCGCACGGTGATCGACAGCCGCGACAACATCGGCGCGCAGGTGCATGCGGCCCAGCTGGTCGACCTGCGCACCGCGATCTACACGGATCCGCTGGAGCTGCACGAAGGCGCACGGCGCTACTACTGGTCGGTCAAGCCGTAGGTTCCTTGCGCCGCGCTCCGCGGGACGGTGACCGTCACCTTCAGCCCGTGCGGCTCGTGGTGCCCGTAGGAGATCGATCCGCCGCCCGCCGCCAGCAGGGCGCGCGAGATGGACAGCCCGAGCCCGGATCCCTTGATGTTCTGGTGTGCGGGGCTGCGCCAGAAACGGTCGCCGACGCGGGCCAGTTCGTCGTCGCCGAGTCCCGGGCCGCCGTCGGTGACCACGACCGTGGCGCTCTCGCCGGCCGCCGCCACCTCCACCCCGACGCTCTCGCCCTCGGGCGTGAACTTCACCGCGTTGTCGATGACCGCGTCCAGCGCACTGGACAGTGTGACGGGGTCGGCCCAGGCGGTGGTGGCCGGGCAGTTCCCCGCAAGCCGTACGCCCTTGGCCTCCGCGGCCGGGCTCCAGGCCGCGACGCGCTCGGCGGCCAGCGCGCCGATGTCCGTGATCTGGAGGTCCGCCTCGGCGTGCTCGGCGAGCGCCAGGTCGAGCAGGTCGTCGAGGACCTGGGCCAGGCGCTTGCCCTCGGTGCGGACCGAGGCGATCTCCTCGTTGTCCTCGGGCAGTTCCAGGGCGAGCAGCTCGATGCGCAGCAGCAGCGCGGAGAGCGGGTTGCGCAACTGGTGGGAGGCATCGGCGACGAAGGCGCGCTGCTGCTCCAGGACGTCCTCGACGTTGTCCGCCATCTCGTTGAACGAGCGGGCCAGGCGCCTGAGTTCCGGCGGCCCGCCGGCGGCCGCGACACGGGACTTGAGACGTCCGGTCGCGATGTCGTGGGTCGTCGCGTCCAGGATGCGCACGGGCCTGAGCACCCAGCCGGTCAGGCGCAGCGCAGCGCCGACGGCGAGCAGCATCGCGGCGATCTCACCGGCGCCGATGAGCAGCCAGCCGCGCAGGGTCTTCGAGCGCATCTGCCCGGTGGGAGAGTCGGTCACGACGACCGCGACGACGTCGCCGTCGCGGATGACGGGGGAGGCGACGACGAGCCGGGAGCGCTGCCAGGGCCACACCTGTTCGGGATCGTGGCTGCGGCGTCCCAGGAGCGCCTCGTTGAACGCGTCGCGGCCCTCGCCCTCCCCGGGCAGGTACCAGTTCTCGGGCGCGTTGGCCATGGGCAGGCCGTCGCGGTAGAACACGCCGGCCCGGATGCCGTACACGCTGTAGTACATGGCGAGCTCCTTGCGAAGGGTCTCGCCGCGCTCGTCCCGGTCACCCGTCCGGGAGCCGCTGGGCCGGTCGGTGACGAACTGCGCGAGGGCCGCGAAGCGCGCGGTGTCGTCGATGCGGTCGACGACGACACGCTGCTGCTCGGCGGCCGCGAGGCTCACCGCGAGCGGCAGGCCGAGGGCGAACAGCACGGCCGCCATCAGGACGATGAGCAGCGGAAGCAGACGTGCGCGCACCCGTGAACCCGCTAGGCTGCGGGGGCGACGAGCCGGTACCCGACGCCGCGTACGGTCTCGATCAGCGCGGGCATGCGCAGCTTGGAGCGCAGGGAGGCGACGTGTACCTCCAGGGTGCGCCCGGTCCCCTCCCAACTGGTGCGCCACACCTCGCTGATGATCTGCTCGCGGCGGAACACCACGCCGGGGCGCTGGGCCAGCAGGGCGAGCAGATCGAACTCCTTGCGGGTCAGCGGGATCACCGAACCGTCCACGCTGACTCTGCGGGTGGGCAGTTCGATGTGCACGGGGCCGAGGCTCAGTGCGGTCCCGGTGCCGCCGGTGTCGTCCGGGCGCGGGGTGCGCCGGCTGACGGCGTGGATGCGGGCGAGCAGTTCCCCGGTGTCGTAGGGCTTGACGACGTAGTCGTCCGCGCCGAGATTGAGGCCGTGGATCCGGGAGCGCACGTCGGAACGCGCGGTCACCATGATCACCGGGGTGCTGGTGCGCTTGCGGATCTTGCCGCAGACCTCGTAGCCGTCCTGGTCGGGCAGCCCCAGGTCGAGCAGGACGACGCCGAAGCCGGAGCCCTCGGGAACGAGCGCCTGCAGGGCCTCCTCGCCGCTGCGGGCGTGGGTGACGTCGAAGCCGTGCCGGGCCAGTACGGCGGACAGGGCGGCCGCGACATGGTTGTCGTCCTCGACGAGAAGCAGTCTCATGCCGGCCCCCTCCGGTTCCTCTGTCCGGCCGTTCCTGTGCGTTTCCAGTCCGTAGAAGTCACGCCGATGAACAAGGACGACGTCAAGAGAGTTCGGGTTGCGGGCGGCTTCCGTTACCCAGCCGGTACGCTCCCCGCGCGCGGCAGCTACGACAGGTGTCCGGCTGCTACCGGATTGTGATGCTCAGATCTCCCTCAGATGTAATGACGCTGGTCGTACGCCGAAACTACTGTCCTCCGAAACCGAGTGAGGACGGAGCCAGTCAGCAATGACCGAAGTATCGGTGGCCAAGGACTCGGTGGCCACGACCGACGAGCTGGTCGTCCTGAAGAGCGTCAACAAGCACTTCGGCGCGTTGCACGTGCTCCAGGACATCGACCTGACCATCGCCCGCGGTGAGGTCGTCGTGGTCATCGGTCCCTCGGGGTCGGGGAAGTCGACCCTGTGCCGCACCGTCAACCGCCTGGAGACCATCGACTCGGGCGAGATCCTGATCGACGGCAGGCCGCTGCCCGAGGAAGGCAAGGAGCTGGCCCGGCTGCGCGCCGACGTCGGCATGGTCTTCCAGTCCTTCAACCTCTTCGCGCACAAGACGGTGCTCGAGAACGTGATGCTGGGGCAGGTCAAGGTCCGCAGGACGGGCAAGCGGGAGGCCGAGGAGAAGGCGCGCGGCCTGCTCGACCGGGTGGGTGTCGGCGCCCAGGCGGACAAGTATCCCGCACAGCTCTCCGGCGGCCAGCAGCAGCGCGTCGCGATCGCCCGCGCACTGGCGATGAACCCCAAGGTCATGCTCTTCGACGAGCCGACCTCGGCCCTGGACCCCGAGATGATCAACGAGGTGCTGGAGGTCATGCAGCAGCTCGCCCGGGACGGCATGACCATGGTCGTCGTCACCCATGAAATGGGCTTCGCCCGGTCGGCCGCCAACCGGGTGGTGTTCATGGCCGACGGCCGCATCGTCGAAGAGGCGGCCCCGGAACAGTTCTTCAGCAATCCGCGCAGTGACCGCGCCAAGGACTTCCTGTCGAAGATCCTGCACCACTGACCCCCGGACCCTCGCCCCGCCGCCCCCGGCGGTCTGCGCCACCCCCAGCCCGCACCCGGCAACCCGCCGCACACCACGCGCCACACACCACGCGCCATCTGCCACCTGCCACTCGTCACCGATGGTCCGCAACCCGCCACGGACGGTCGGCGACACCCCTCCTTCCGGTCTCCGGCCGTGTCCCGGCTCTCCGGCCGTGTCCCGGCTCCCCGGCCCGCATCTCCTCACCACGCAAAGGATGTTCACCATGAAGCTCCGCAAGGTCACCGCGGCCACGGCCGCCGTGCTCGCCCTCGCCACCGCCGCCACGGCCTGCAGCTCCGACAACAAGGGCGACGGCGGTTCCTCCGGCGGCGGCAAGACGATCAAGATCGGCATCAAGTTCGACCAGCCCGGCATCGGTCAGAAGACGCCGCAGGGGTACTCCGGCTTCGATGTGGACGTCGCCACGTACGTCGCCAAGCAGCTCGGCTACGACGCGGACCAGATCGAGTGGAAGGAGTCGAAGAGCGCCGACCGCGAGACCATGCTGCAGCGCGGTGACGTCGACTTCATCGCCGCGTCGTACTCGATCACCCCCAAGCGCCAGGAGAAGGTCGACTTCGCCGGCCCGTATCTGCTCGCCCACCAGGACGTGCTGCTGCGCTCCGACGACAGCTCCATCAAGTCGCCCTCGGACCTGAACACGAAGAAGCTGTGTTCGGTGACGGGCTCGACCTCGGCGCAGAACGTGAAGGACAAGCTCGCCCCGAAGGCCAACCTCCAGCAGTACCCGACGTACTCCGCCTGTCTGACGGGTCTGCAGAGCGGCGCCGTCGACGCCCTGACGACCGACGACTCGATCCTCGCCGGTTACGCCTCGCAGGCAGCCTTCAAGGGCAAGTTCAAGCTCGGCGGATTCAAGATGACCAACGAGAACTACGGCATCGGCGTCAAGAAGGGCAGCGACCTCAAGGCGAAGATCAACAGCGCCCTGGAGAAGATGGTCTCGGACGGGTCGTGGCAGAAGGCCGTGGAGAAGAACTTCGGCCCCGCGAACTACGAGAACGAGCCCGCGCCGAAGATCGGCAACATCGTCCAGTAAGCAGGGCCCGACGGGGAGCGCCGCCCTCGGAGGGCGGCGCTCCCCGGGCCTGTCCGACACGCGGGAGCGCGGGACCTCATGTTCGACTTTCTTGATCGCTACGACCTGCTGGGAGCGTTCTGGACGACGGTGCAGCTCACCGTCCTCTCCGCGATCGGCTCCCTGATCTGGGGCACCCTCCTGGCCGCCATGCGGGTCGGTCCGGTGCCGCTGATGCGCGGTTTCGGGGCCGCCTACGTGAACACAGTGCGGAACATCCCGCTGACCGTGATCATCCTGTTCACCTCGCTCGGGCTCAACCAGACCCTGGGCGTCGGCAGCGGCTCGACCGACTTCGCGGCCCTCAACTTCCGGCTCGCCGTGCTCGGCCTGATCGCCTACACCTCGGCGTTCGTGTGCGAGGCGCTGCGGGCCGGCATCAACACGGTGCCCGTCGGGCAGGCGGAGGCGGCCCGTGCGCTCGGGCTCAGCTTCACCCAGGTGCTCACGCTGGTGGTGCTGCCGCAGGCGTTCCGCTCGGTCGTGGGCCCGCTCGCGAACGTCCTGATCGCGCTGACGAAGAACACCACGGTGGCGGCCGCCATCGGCGTCACTGAAGCGGCCCTCCTGATGAAGGAGATGATCGAGAACGAGGCCCAGCTCCTGCTGATCTCCGCGGTGATCGCCTTCGGATTCGTGTGTCTGACCCTGCCGACCGGCCTGATCCTCGGCTGGGTGGGCAAGAAGGTGGCGGTGAAGCGATGAGTTCCGTGCTGTACGACGCCCAGGGCCCCCGGGCCAGGCGGCGCAACGTCGTCTACACGGTGCTGTTCCTGCTCGCCGTGGCCGCGGTCCTGTGGTGGGTGTTCACCAGCCTCAACGACAAGGGCCAGCTCGCCTGGGACAAGTGGAAGCCGTTCCTCGGCGGTACGGAGGCATGGTCGACGTACATCTGGCCGGGTCTGCAGAACACCCTGGAGGCGGCGGCCCTGTCGATGGTCATCGCGCTGCCGCTCGGTGCGGTGCTGGGCATCGCCCGCCTCTCCGACCACGCCTGGATACGCGTACCGGTCACCGTCGTGGTGGAGTTCTTCCGGGCCATCCCGGTGCTGGTCCTGATGATCTTCGGCCTCGCCCTGTTCGCGCAGTACACGAGCGTCGGCTCGGACGACCGCCCGCTGTACGCCGTGGTCACCGGACTCGTGCTCTACAACGCCTCGGTGCTCGCCGAGATCGTGCGGGCGGGCATCCTGGCGCTGCCGAAGGGCCAGTCCGAGGCCGCGCTGGCGATCGGCCTGCGCAAGAACCAGGTGATGCGGTTCATCCTGTTGCCGCAGGCGGTCACCGCGATGCTCCCGGCGATCGTCAGCCAGCTCGTGGTCATCGTCAAGGACACGGCACTGGGCGGCGCGGTCCTCACCTTCCCCGAATTGCTGGCCTCCGTCTCGCCGATGAGCTCGTACTACGGTGCCAACACCATCGCCAGCTTCACGATCGTGGCGCTCATCTACATCGTCATCAACTTCTCCCTGACGACGTTCGCCGGTTGGCTGGAGAAGCGGCTGCGGCGCGGCAAGAGGTCGACCGGGGCGGTGCTGCCTCCGGCGGCGGTCGCCGGGACGGAGTCGGCCGGAGCCGCGGATTCCCTGACTGTGTGAGGGAGACCCGTTCCTCCTGCTCCACGAGGGGCAGTGGCGTGATCGCCACTGCCCCTCGTCGCTTGACGCAAGCAGCGGCAGTGGGTTGCATACGTTCTGTGATCGTGCACCTCGCTCCAACTGCCCGTTTCCGTACGTCTCCCAGCACACCGCTCAGGGCAGGGGGCGCCACGCCGTGGATCCGGTGATCATCGTCGGAGCGGGGCCCGTCGGACTCGCGCTCGCGCTCGCGCTCGCGCGCCAGGAGGTCCCGTCCGTGGTGCTCGACGAGGGCCCGGGCCAGGACGAACATCGGGCCGCGCGCACCGTCGTGCTGCGCGAGGACACCACCGCCCTGTTGGAACGGCTGACCGGCATGCCGCTCGCCGACGCCGGACTGCGCTGGAGCGGTTGGCGGTCGATGCGGCGCAGGCAGGTGATGCGGAAGGTCGCGTTCGAGCGGACCGGCACCGTCGAGGATCCCGGCGGCGGATACGCGGGGGGACACGGTGGCGGATACGGCGGTGTCGCGGCACGGCTCGCCGAGGGCCCGAAGGACACGGACGGAGGGCCCGTCACCGCCGGGGGGCCGGCCCCGCTGCACATCGCCCAGCACGTGCTCACCGGCGCGCTGAGACACGCCATCGCCGACGAGCGGCTGGTCGAAGTCGCCGTGGAGAGCCGACTGGACTCCCTTGAACAGGAGCCGTCGGGTGTCACGGCGCACACGCGCGGCTCCCGGGGCACGTGGTGGCGCGGCAGTCATCTGGTCGGCTGCGACGGACCGCGCTCGACGGTGCGCAAGCTGCTCGACATCCGCTTCCCGGGCCGCACGGCCGTGGAACGCCACGCCGTGGCGGCGCTGCGCACCGAACTTCCGTGGACCGGTGAGGCGTTGCTGCACCGCATGCCACCGTGGCGGACGTCGGGTCCCTCGGGCTCGGAGGTCATGGCGCGCCCCCTGCCCGACGGTGTGTGGCGCCTGGACTGGCTGCTGCCGCCCGGCAAGGACCTGGTCACGCCCGAGCTGCTGGTGACCCGTGTCCGGGAGACCCTCGCGGGCTGGAACGGGGGCACCACCCCCGCCTACGACCTGCTCGACACGGGCGTCCACCTCGTTCATCACCGGCTCGCCCGCCGCTGGCGCGCCGGCCGTGTCTTCCTCGCCGGGGACGCCGCGCATCTGCTCGGCGCACTGGGCACACAGGGCCTGGACGAGGGACTCAGGGACGTCGACAACCTCGCCTGGAAGCTGGCGCTGGCCTGGCACCACGGGCCGCGCGAGGCGCTGCTCGACAGCTATCAGACGGAGCGCCGCGCGGTGGTCGCGGCCCGGCTGCGCGCTGCCGACCAGGCGCTGCCGCTGCTGCGCGGCGGAAG
The DNA here is from genome assembly GCF_042678285.1 of Streptomyces caeni. Lineage (NCBI taxonomy): Bacteria > Bacillati > Actinomycetota > Actinomycetes > Kitasatosporales > Streptomycetaceae > Streptomyces > Streptomyces caeni. The sequence goes on along the minus strand of NZ_JBHUDX010000003.1, from coordinate 35,100 downwards.
GGGGCTGCGGTCGTACGTGCCCGGATCCGCCCGGGGCCATGATGTGCTGCTCACGGACGGCCACCTGGGGCGCGGCGTGCTGGGCGCACCGGGATCGTACGCCGGCTCGCCGCTCATGCCCCCGCACAGCCAGTCCACGACGCCGGTGGACACCGAGCCCGGAACACAGGTCGTTGACGTGCGGGTGACGGCGGAGGACGGCTCGTTCGTACGGCTGCGGGACCGGCTGGGGCGCGGAGCGCTGCTGGTGGTGCTGATCGCTCCCGGCACCGGTGTCTGGGAGCGCAAGCACTGGGTGTCGGCGGGCATCATGCCCCGGCTGGCGGCGGCGGTGACGGCCCTGCCGCACACCGCGGAGCTGCTGGTCGCCGAGGGCTACCCGGGCGCCGCCGCCCATACCGTGCTGCTGATCCGCCCGGACGGCCACCTCGTCACGGCGCTGAGCGGGGTGCGCCCGGCCGAGCTCTACGAGGCGGCTGAGGCGGCGCTGGGCGGTCCGGCGAAGGAGCAGGCGGCCGCGAACGCAGGCTGAGGGAACGCGACTACTGCATCCCGACGCCGCCGACGTCCGGCGAGGTCTGCTCGGGCATCTGCTGCTCCGGCTGCTGCTCGGGCATCTGCTGTTGCTGCTCGGGCTGCGGCTCAGCCTGTTGCTGCTCGGGCTGCTGCGGCTGCTGCTGTTGCTCGGGCTGCTGCTGCTCGGGCTGCTGCGGCTGCTCTTCCGGCTGCTGTTGCTGCTCGGGCTGTTGCGGCTGCTCTTCCGGCTGCTGTTGCTGCTCGGGCTGTTGCTGCTCGGGCTGCTGCTGTTGCTCAGGCTGCTGCGGCGGAGTCTGCTCCTGTTGCTGCTGCGGGGTCTGCTGCTGCAGCCGCAGCCGCTCCTGCCGCTGAATCACATTGACGCCCGGGACGTTGTTCACAAAAATCGGCCGCGGGTAATTCAGGGGCGCAGCCACCCGGATGACAACCGGCACATAAATGATCCGACCGTCTATGTAATGGCGCCTGTGGTGAATCCGGTAACAGATGATCACCCGCGGATCGCGGTAAGTCCGGTAGCAACGAATCAGACTCGGCGTCAGTTCGGGCTTCTGCGGTGACGCGGATGCGGACGTGGCGGATATCCCCAGTGCGCCGGCGGCCAGGGAGGAGGCTGTCACTGCAACGCCTATGCTCCGGAAGAGCCTCTTACTCATGTTCCTCACCTCAGGGCTCGGAGTGGGCTGGACCATTCCCGTCGTGAGGCGTCGCCCAGAGAACAGCCGGACGCCTCCTTCTTCAAGGCTCCGTCCACTCATTTCGCCCATCAAGAGGCAGAACAACCGACGGCGTGGGAAGAAATACCTCTTGTCCACCGCTCGTCCGGATGCGACGGCGATGCGCCGCCCGTAACGCATCCGAGCCCTGAACGCGATCGGCGCCCCCGCGCGTCCACCGTGTCCAGGGCCCGCGTTTGTGCGGACCGCGCCGGGCGGCCCCGGCCCAACGGTCCCGGGACCCGGCTTGGGATTCCGTTGCTTCGATGCCGACGTCACCGAACGCCGAACCGGCCCCGCCGCTTCAGCAGCCCCCCCTCGTCCAGCCCCTCCGTGTCCTCGCCCTCGGCCTCCAGTGCCTGACGGACCACCCGGAGGGCCATGCCCTCGGAGTAGCCCTTGCGGGCGAGCATCCCCGCGAGGCGCCGCAGTCGTTTGTCCCGGTCGAGACCTCGCGTCGCGCGCAGCTTGCGGGCGACGAGTTCGCGCGCCGTCGCCTCCTCCTGCTCCGCGTCGAGCTGCCCCACCGCTTCGTCGATGAGCGCGGAGTCCACGCCCTTCGTCCGCAGCTCCCGCGCGAGCGCCCGCCGGGCCAGACCCCGGCCGTGGTGCCGGGACTCCACCCAGGCGTCCGCGAATGCGCTGTCGTCGATCAGGCCGACCTCCTGGAACCGCGACAGCACCTCGTCCGCCACATCCTCGGGGACCTCATGCTTGCGCAGGGCGTCCGCGAGCTGTTTCCGCGTGCGCGGGGTCCCGGTGAGCAGACGCAGACAGATCGCCCGCGCCCGCTCAGCCGGGTCCCCTGGGGGCTCTCCCTTCTCGGCCCTCGACGAGAAAGAGGAACCTCCGCCCTGTGGCTCGTCGGCCGGTCCCCCGGCACCGCGCCGCCGCCCTCGTCCACGTCCCCCGCGTGCCCGGCCGTCGCCGCGTGATGTACCCCCGTCGTACGCGCCCCCGTCTCCGTACGCCCCGTCACCGTCCCCGACAAAATCCCCGGCGTCCCGGCCGCCCCGCTCCTGCGGGACCACGGGGTGGACGTACTCGGCCCAGTCGGTTCGTCGTGTCATGGGCTAGCTCTTGGCCGACGGCGCCTTGGACTTGGCCGCCTTGGCCGCCGGGGCGGGCGCCGTCTTGGCGTCCCCGGCCGCGGTGCTCGCCGCGTCCGCACCCGGCTCGGAGGTGGGCTCCTCGGGGCGCACGCCGACGCCCAGCTTCTCCTTGATCTTCTTCTCGATCTCATTGGCCAGGTCGGGGTTGTCCTTCAGGAAGTTGCGCGCGTTCTCCTTGCCCTGGCCGAGCTGGTCGCCCTCGTAGGTGTACCAGGCGCCGGCCTTGCGGACGAAGCCGTGCTCGACGCCCATGTCGATCAGGCCGCCCTCACGGCTGATGCCCTGCCCGTAGAGGATGTCGAACTCGGCCTGCTTGAAGGGCGGCGCGACCTTGTTCTTGACGACCTTGCAGCGCGTGCGGTTGCCGACCGCCTCCGTGCCGTCCTTCAGAGTCTCGATACGGCGGATGTCGATGCGCACCGAGGCGTAGAACTTCAGGGCCCGGCCACCGGTCGTGGTCTCCGGTGAGCCGAACATCACGCCGATCTTCTCGCGGAGCTGGTTGATGAAGATCGCCGTGGTCTTCGACTGGTTGAGCGCACTGGTGATCTTCCGGAGGGCCTGGCTCATCAGACGGGCCTGCAGACCCACGTGGCTGTCGCCCATCTCGCCTTCGATCTCCGCGCGCGGGACGAGCGCGGCGACGGAGTCGATGACGATGAGGTCGAGCGCGCCGGAGCGGACCAGCATGTCCACGATCTCCAGGGCCTGCTCGCCGTTGTCGGGCTGGGAGAGGATCAGGTTGTCGATGTCGACGCCCAGCTTGCGCGCGTACTCGGGGTCGAGGGCGTGCTCGGCGTCCACGAAGGCCACCTGGCCGCCGGCCTTCTGTGCGTTGGCCACGGCGTGCAGGGTCAGGGTCGTCTTGCCGGAGGACTCCGGGCCGTAGATCTCCACGACACGGCCGCGCGGCAGACCACCGACACCGAGGGCCACGTCGAGCGCGGTCGACCCGGTCGGGATGACCTCGATGGGCTCCTTCGACCGCTCGCCCATGCGCATGACCGCGCCCTTGCCGAACTGTCGTTCAATCTGCGCGAGCGCGGCGTCGAGCGCCTTCTCGCGGTCGGTTCCTGCCATGGGTTCCACCCGGTTTGCTTGAGTCGATCGCTTCACGTCAAAGACGCTAACGCCTGCCACTGACAATGCGCCCCGACGCCCGTCCGGCCTGTGGATAACTCGGGCACTTCTCTGCGAAAACGGAACGAAATCCCCGCCGTCGGCCCCGCCGGGACTTCCATAAGAATAGATGTTCGATTTTTGTGTCAAGCGCATCACGGGTACCGCCGAGACCGCGTTCGCGGCCTTCGGGATCCGGCGGCGGGCCGCGCGACGCACTGCTCCCCCGGCGTACGAGCGGTGTCGTCGGCCGGAGG
>NZ_JBHUDX010000003.1:0-31351 GCF_042678285.1 Streptomyces caeni | reverse complement strand
CCCCCCCCCCCCCCCCCGGAACGGCCCGGTCTCCTGGCGCAAGCCCGTCGCCTTCGGGCTCTCTTCCGGGCTGACGCTGAGCGCGGTCGCCTGGGTGACGTCGTACCTGCGCATCGGCGCGCGGCTGCGGAACGTCCTGCTCGTCGTGTTCGCCGCCGACTGCGTCGTGGAGGTGGCCGGGATCACCCTCCAGGCGTGGCGCCACGTGCCCTCGCACCTCAACGGGGGGCGCCGTTCGGCGCCGCGGTCGCGACGAAGCTCGCGCTGGGCGGCGGTGTCCTGGTCGTCGTGCCCTCGGCGTTCACCGCCGCCTTCCGGCACCGGTCCGACGGGCCCCCGGGCACGGCGCCCACGCCGCGCTCCGGGTTCGCGGTCCTGGCCGTCGGGCTGCTGTCGGGGGCCGCGGTGATCACGCGCGGGGTCCTGCTCTCGCGCGCCGGGCACAGCAGGCGGCGTACCACTCCACGGCGCCGCTCAGGCCGCTGCGCGGGGTGGGTGTGCACGCCGTGCTGGTGCTGCCCGCCCTGGCCTGGCTGCTGTCGCGCACTTCCTGGAGCGACACCACGAAGCAGCGGATCGTGTACGGGGCGGTCGGCTGCTACGCGGCCGCCGTGGCCGGCGCCGCGATCCGGGCGGCCCTCACCTGGTGAATCTTGCGGGCGCCTCCTTCATCCGGGAAACAGCCGTCGCAGGCGCGCGGTGAGCCCGCCGGGGGCGCCCGTCCGGTGCCCGTGGACACGGGGGTCGTCCGTGACGTCGTACCGCTTCACGTACGCCCCCAGGAACGCCTGCAGGGTGGCGACCGCGGGGATTGCGATCAGCGCGCCGACCGCGCCGAGAAGCGCGGTGCCCGCGATGACCGACCCGAAAGCGACCGCGGGATGGATGTCCACGGACCTCGCAGTCAGCTTGGGCTGCAGCATGTAGTTCTCGAACTGCTGGTAGACCACCACGAAGACGAGCACCCACACCGCGTACCAGGGCTCCACGGCGAAGGCGATCAGCATCGGCAGCGCGCCCGCGAGGTAGGTGCCGATGGTGGGGATGAACTGCGAGACCAGACCGACCCAGACGGCGAGCACGGGCGCGTACGGGATGCCCAGCGACGCCAGCAGGACGTAGTGCGCCACGCCGGAGATCAGCGCCATCAGACCGCGCGAGTAGAGGTAGCCGCCCGTCTTGTCGACGGCGATCTCCCACGCGCGCAGCACCTCGGCCTGGCGCGCGGGCGGCAGCACGGAGCACAGCGCCCGCCGCAGCCGCGGCCCGTCGGCGGCGAAGTAGAACGAGAACAGCGCGATCGTCAGCAGCCGGAAGAGGCCGCCCAGCACCTGCGCGGAGACGTCGAGGACCCCGGTGGCGCTGTTCTGGACGTACTTCTTGAGCCAGGCGGAGTGGATCAGGCTGTCCTGCACGTCCACCCGCCTGAGGTCGGTGTGGAACGTCGTGTTGATCCAGCTGATGACGGAGTCGAGGTAGTCCGGGAAGCCCTCGGCCATCTTGATGATCTGGCCCGCGAGCATCGAGCTGAGCAGCGTGACGAACCCGGCGGCGACGATCATCAGGCCGAGGAAGACCAGGAAGGTGGCCAGCCCGCGGCGCATGCCGCGGGCTGCCATCCGGCTCACCGCGGGCTCGATGGCCAGGGCCAGGAAGAACGCGATGAGCACGTTGGTCAACAGGCCGGTGAGCTGGTGGAACGCCCAGCTGCCCAGCTGGAACGCGGCGATGAGGGCGAGGGCCAGCACCATGGCGCGCGGCAGCCAGCGCGGCATGCGGGCGCCCGGCACCGCGCGCTCGTCCGCCGGAGGGCGGATGGGCGCTGCGGTGCCGGGCGGCGATTCCTGCCGGGGGACCTGCGAGGTCTCGTCTGTCGGGGCCACGGGGCAAGTCTCGCCCACGTCACCGGATCCGGGGAGCGCCTGGGGACCTTCCCTGCCGTTCAGCGCTTCTCCCGCGGAACGTCGACGGCCGTGCACACGGCCCGCCACACGTCCTTGGCCTCCCAGCCGGCGTCCAGCGCCTCGCGCACCGTGCGCCCGCCGAGCTCCGACATCACGTGATCGCGCGCGAAGGTGTCGGCGTACGCCTCACCGAAGTGATCCGCCATCCGCTGCCAGAAGACCGTCAACCGCATGACCCCAGTATCCCGCCCCTGAGGGTGGGCCGGAGACGGGACGACTTACCGGGAGCCCTTTTCGTCCTACGGTCTGACCCATGGCCGAATCCGGAGCTTCCCCACCCCCCGCCGCGCCCCCCGCGCGCCCCCCGCTCTCCCCGCTCTCCCGCGCCGAGCAGTTCGTCTGGCTCACCGCACGCGTGCTCGAACAGCACCGCTTCGCGTACCACTTCCTGGGCGGCGGCGCCGACCCCGTCGAGACCGCGCTGACCGCCTACCGCACCGAGGACGAGGGGTACGGTCACGCCCTCGAACCCGATCTGCGCGGACCGGTCAGCCAGCCCCTGCACACCGCGCACGCACTGCGTGTCCTGGACTCGATCGGGCGCTGCGGCGGGCAGCGGGTGGAACGCGTGTGCCGCTATCTGACCGCCGTGTCGCTGCCTGACGGCGCCCTGCCGGCGATCCGTCCCGCCCAGCGCGGCTACCCGGCGGCCCCCTTCGTGCCGATCGTCGACGATCCGCCGAGCGACCTTCTCGCGACCGGGCCCGTGGTGGGTCTGCTGCACCGCAACGAGGTGTGGCACGCCTGGCTGTTCCGGGCCACGGACTTCTGCTGGCAGACGGTCGAGTCCCTGGAGACGTCGCATCCGTACGAGATCGAGGCGGCCGTGGCGTTCCTGGACTCGGCGCCCGACCGTCCCCGCGCGGAGGCGGCCGCCGCCCGGCTCGGCCGCCTGGTGCGCGAACAGCGGCTCGCGGTCCTGGATCCGGAGTGCCTCGACGCGTTTCCGGTCGCACCCGGGTACGCGCCGGGCGAGCACCACTTCCCCCACCACTTCGCGCCCACCCCCGGCTCCCTCGCGCGCGCGTGGTTCACCGACGAGGAGATGGCGCGCGCGCTGGACTTCCTCGCGGCCGAGCAGCGCGAGGACGGGGGCTGGCCCATCGGCTGGCGCCGGTGGGCCCCGGGCACGGCCCTGGAGTGCCGCCCCATCGTGACCATCGAGGCGCTGCGCACGCTCCGGGCGTACGGAAGGGCCGTCGGCTGACCCGCACGCCCGCGCGCACCGGCGGTCCCGGGCCGGCCGGCATCCGGCCCGCTCCCCCGGTGCGCAGTACCGGCCGGCCCGGAACTCAGCCCGCCGTCGCGCGCACTCCCGCCGTCACCACCACGGCCGCGGCGACGACGAGCAGGAAGGGAGCGCGCAGGACCAGGGCGACGGTGGCCGCGGCGAGCCCCGCGGCCCTGGCGTCCAGCACCAGGGCGCGGCCGTCGGCGAAGGTCTGCTGGGCCGTGAGGGCGGCCAGGAGGGCCACCGGCAGCAGCGCCGCGAGCCGCTGGACGCGCGCCCGCTCCAGGACCCGGGCGGGCACCAGCAGGCCGATGAGTTTGACGGCGTAGCAGCCGGCCGCGGTGACGCCGATCGCGATCCAGGTGCCCAACGCTCCTCCCCCTGTGGTCAACGGTCCTCCCCCCGGGCGTCACCGTCGGTCGTGCCCGTACCGTGGCCCCGCTCGGCCGCTCCCCTCCGCCGGCCCTCCGCCCAGAGCGCGGCCGGGGCCGCCAGCGCCGCCGCCAGGACGGGCACTCCGGCCGGCAGGGCCGGCAGCAGGCCGAGCCCCAGCACCACGGCGCCGCCTGCCGCGGCCCGCTCCGTGGCCGTCTTCAGCATCGGCGCGAGCAGCGCCAGGAAGACCGCGGGACCGGCGGCGTCCAGACCCCAGGCGTCGGTGTCTCCGGCGGCCTGCGCGCCGACGGCCCCCAGGAGCGTGGTCAGGTTCCACAGCACGTAGAGGGAGAGTCCGGTGACGGTGAAGCCGATGCGGACACTGCGCCGTGCGGGCTGGGCGAGCGCGACGGCGGCGGTCTCGTCGATGACCCACTGCGCGGCCAGGGGCCGTACCGCACGCGGAAGGGCCAGCACCTGCGACAGACGCAGCCCGTAGAACGCGTTCCGCACGCCCAGGAAGAAGGCGCCCGCGGCCGCGGTGAACGGATTGCCCCCGGCCGCGAGGGCGCCCACGAGGGCGAACTGTGAGGCGCCGGTGAACACCAGGAGGCTGAGCGCGCAGGTCTGCAGGAGGGTGAGCCCGCTGCCGGCCGAGGTCACCCCGAAGGCGATGCCGGACAGCCCCACGGCGCCCCCGACTCCGAGGGCGTCCCGGACGACGGCGGCGTCCGGCTTTCCGCCGTCGTCCCCGCGTATGTCAGTGAGAGCGGTCTGTTCTGCCACGCCCCGGACGGTACGGGCGTCCGCCCCCGCGCGTCTTGTACGTTCTTGCACCGCGGGGCGCGCGCACCATCGCTCAGGCGCTCGCGCCGGTACGCCCCCGGAGGCACGCCCACGATGCGGGTGAAGTGGCGGTTGAGGTGCGGCTGGTCGGTGAAGCCGACCGTGACGGCCGCCTCGGCGGGCGCGGTGCCGGCGTCCAGGAGGCGCCGGGCCCGGCGGACGCGGGCGTCGGTCAGCCAGGTGTGCGGCGGCATGCCGTAGGCCTCGCGGAAGGCCCGCAGCAGGGCGAAGGGACTGGTGCCGAGCTCGGCGGCGAGCCGTTCCAGCGTCGGAGGGCAGGCCATGCTCCCCTCGAGCACGGCACGCGCGCGTGCGGCCACGCGGGCACCGGCGGTGCGCACGGCACGCTGCGGCATCGGCGCGCCGTTGAGCCGCAGCAGCCGGGTCACGGCCACCCGCAGCACGGTGTCGGCGGCGAGCGCGTTGCCCTCGTCCGCGGCCCGGAGCACCTCGTGGACCAGTCCCACGGTGTACGGGTCCTCGAACACGGGGCCGGCGAAGGCGGGGGTGCCGCGGATGACCGTGGTCTCGGCGGCGATCTCGGCCACCAGCTCCGGCGAGGGGTAGACGGCCCCGTACCGCCAGCCCTCGGGTCCGCCGGCCCGGCCCGTGTGCGGGGTGTCGGGGTTGACGAGCGCCAGGGCTCCGGGGCCCGCGTACTGGTCGGCGCCGCCGTGGTGGAAGATCTCGACGCCGTCGGCGATGGCCGCGATCACGAAGTTCTCGTGGGTGTGCCGCACGAAGGTCTTGCGGATGTACCGGGCGCGCAGCAGATCGACGCCGGGCAGTTCCTCGTACCGCCAGTGCCGTGCCCGCTCCCCGGAACCTGTCATGGCCCCATTCTGACCGAAGCCCGGGGCGGCCCGACCCCGCCCGCCACGCCTTCGCCGGACGTCCGCGCAGGTCGGGGGCATTGTCAGTGGGCGGGTGCAGGATGGACGCATGGTCAGCTCCGCACACCGGGCCCTCGACGGCTTCTCACCCGCGACCCGCGGCTGGTTCACGGGGGCGTTCTCCGCGCCCACCGCGGCCCAGGCCGGGGCGTGGCACGCCATCGCCGAGGGCTCGGACGTGCTGGTGGTCGCCCCGACCGGTTCGGGCAAGACGCTGGCCGCGTTCCTCGCCGCGCTCGACCAGCTGGCGTCCGCCCCGCCACCGGCCGACCCCAGGAAGCGCTGCCGCGTGCTGTACGTGTCCCCGCTGAAGGCGCTCGCGGTCGACGTCGAGCGGAACCTGCGCAGTCCGCTCACCGGCATCCGCCACGAGTCGGTCCGGCTCGGCCTGCCCGAGCCGGAGGTGAAGGTGGGCATCCGCTCCGGCGACACCCCGGCCGCCGAGCGCCGCGCCCTGGCGACGCGCCCGCCGGACATCCTCATCACCACCCCTGAATCGCTGTTCCTGATGCTGACGTCCGCCACGCGCGACGCGCTGACGGGCGTGGAGACGGTGATCCTCGACGAGGTGCACGCGGTGGCGGGTACCAAGCGGGGCGCGCATCTGGCACTGTCCCTGGAGCGGCTGGACGAGCTGCTGCCGAAGCCCGCGCGCCGTATCGGCCTGTCCGCCACCGTGCGCCCGGTGGACGAGGTCGCCCGCTTCCTCTCGCCGCGCCGCAGGGTGGAGATCGTCCAGCCCCCGTCCGGCAAGGAGTTCGACCTCTCCGTCGTCGTCCCCGTGGAGGACCTCGGCGAACTGGGCGGTTCCCCGGTGGCCGACGGCACCGAGGGCACGGAGCGCCCGTCCGTCTGGCCCCACGTCGAGGAGCGGATCGCCGACCTGGTGCAGGCCCACCGGTCCACGATCGTGTTCGCCAACTCGCGCCGTCTCGCGGAGCGGCTGTGCAACCGGCTCAACGAGATCGCCTACGAGAGGGCGACCGGCGAGACGCTGGAGGAGCACCACGCCCCCGCGGAGCTGATGGGCGGCTCGGGCTCGGCCCGGGGGGCGCCCCAGGCGCTCGCCCGCGCCCACCACGGTTCCGTCTCCAAGGAGCAGCGCGCGCTTGTGGAGGAGGACCTCAAGGCGGGCCGGCTGCCCGCCGTGGTCGCCACCTCCAGCCTCGAGCTGGGCATCGACATGGGCGCGGTGGACCTCGTCGTCCAGGTCGAGTCGCCGCCGTCCGTGGCCTCCGGGCTGCAGCGCGTGGGCCGCGCGGGGCATCAGGTCGGAGCGGTCTCCACGGGTGTCGTCTTCCCCAAGTACCGCGGTGACCTCGTGCAGGCCGCCGTCGTCACCGAGCGAATGCGCACGGGCGCCATCGAGTCGCTGAAGGTCCCGGCCAACCCACTGGACGTGCTGGCTCAGCAGCTCGTCGCCATGACGGCGCTCGACACCTGGCGGTTCGACGAACTCCTGGCCACGGTCCGGCGGGCGGCGCCCTTCGCCTCGCTCCCGGAGTCGGCGTTCACGGCGGTGCTGGACATGCTCGCCGGCCGCTATCCCTCCGACGCCTTCGCGGAGCTGCGTCCGCGCGTGGTGTGGGACCGGGTCGCGGGCACGATCACCGGCCGGCCCGGCGCCCAGCGCCTCGCCGTCACCTCCGGGGGCACGATCCCGGACCGCGGGCTGTTCGGGGTCTTTCTCGCCGGTGCCGACCCGAAGAAGGGCGGCGGCCGGGTCGGCGAGCTGGACGAGGAGATGGTGTACGAGTCCCGGGTCGGGGACGTCTTCACGCTCGGCACGAGCTCCTGGCGGATCGAGGACATCACACGGGACCGTGTCCTGGTCTCCCCCGCGCCCGGCGTGCCCGGCCGGCTGCCCTTCTGGAAGGGCGACCAGCTGGGCCGCCCGCTGGAGCTGGGGCGCGCGGTGGGCGCGTTCCTGCGCGAGGTGGGCTCGCTGGACCGGCAGGACGCGCGGCTGAGGCTGCTGGCCGCGGGGCTGGACGCCTGGGCCGCGGACAACGTGCTGACGTACCTGGGGGAGCAGCGCGAGGCGTGCGGCCACGTCCCGGACGACCGCACCATCGTGGTCGAGCGCTTCCGCGACGAGCTGGGCGACTGGCGGGTCGTGGTGCATTCCCCGTTCGGCGCCCAGGTGCATGCCCCGTGGGCGCTCGCGCTGGGCGCGCGGCTCGCGGAGCGGTACGGCATGGACGCCCAGGTCATGCATGCCGACGACGGCATCGTGCTGCGCCTGCCGGACGCCGATCTGATGGGCCTGGACCTGCTCGACCAGGAGCCGGTGTCGGCGGGCGCATCCCTGGGCGCGGCGGCGGGCGCCGAACAGCCGCCCGTCGGCGCCGCGGACGTCGTCTTCGACAAGGGCGAGGTCGGCCAGATCGTCACCGACCAGGTCGGTGGCTCGGCGCTGTTCGCGTCCCGGTTCCGTGAGTGCGCGGCCCGCGCGCTGCTGCTGCCGCGCCGCACACCCGGCAAGCGCACCCCGCTGTGGCAGCAGCGCCAGCGCGCGGCGCAGCTGCTGCAGGTGGCGAGCGAGTTCGGCTCGTTCCCGATCGTCCTGGAGGCCGTCCGGGAATGCCTGCAGGACGTGTTCGACGTCCCGGGGCTCGCCGAGCTGATGGGCGACATCGAGTCCCGGACGGTGCGGCTCGTCGAGGTCACCACCCCCGAGCCCTCCCCGTTCGCCCGCTCGCTCCTGTTCGGGTACGTCGCGCAGTTCCTCTACGAGGGGGACTCGCCGCTCGCCGAGCGGCGCGCCGCCGCGCTGTCCCTGGACTCCCGGCTGCTGGCCGAGCTGCTGGGCCAGGCGGAGCTGCGCGAGCTGCTCGACGCCGAGGTCCTCACCGAGCTGGAGCGGGAGCTGCAGTGGCTCACCGAGGACCGGCGCGTCAAGGACGTGGAGGGGGTCGCGGACGTGCTGCGGTTGCTGGGCCCGCTCACCGACGCCGAGCTGGCGGAGCGGGGGGCCGAGCCGCACTGGGCGCGGGAGCTGGCCGCCGCCCGCCGCGCGATCAGGGTCCGTGTCGCGGGTGCCGACCACTGGGCCGCGGTCGAGGACGCGGGGCGGCTGCGGGACGCACTCGGCACGGCGCTGCCGGTGGGCGTCCCGGAGGCGTTCACCGAGCCGGTCAAGGACCCGCTGGGCGACCTCCTCGCACGGTACGCGCGCACGCACGGCCCCTTCACGTCGGTGACCGCGGGCGCGCGGTTCGGGCTCGGCGTGGCCGTCACCGAGGGTGCCCTGCAGCGGCTGGCGGCATCCGGGCGGATCGTCCAGGGGGAGTTCCATCCGGCGGGCATCGGCCAGGAGTGGTGCGATGCGGGGGTGCTGCGCAGACTGCGCCGCCGGTCGCTGGCAGCGCTGCGACACGAACTGGAGCCGGTTCCTCCGGCCGCGCTGGCGCAGTTCCTCCCCCAGTGGCAGCACATCGGCAACGGTCACGGGCTCAGGGGCGTCGACGGCCTGGTGCGCGCCGTCGAACAGCTGCAGGGTGCGTCCGTGCCCGCGTCCGCGCTGGAAAGGCTCGTCCTGCCGTCCCGTGTCTCGAACTACACGCCCGCGATGCTGGACGAGCTCACGGCCGCCGGCGAGGTGGTGTGGGCGGGCGCGGGCGCGCTCCCCGGCAAGGACGGCTGGGTCTCCCTCTACCTGGCGGACACGGCCCCCCTGCTGCTGCCCGCGCCGCACCCCTTGGAGCCCACGGCGCTCCACCAGTCGGTCCTGGACGCCCTCTCGGGGGGATACGGACTGTTCTTCCGCCAGATCGCCGACCAGGTCCGCGCCACGACGGACCCGGACGTCACCGACTCCCAGCTGGCCGACGCCGTCTGGGACCTCGCCTGGTCGGGACGGCTGACGAACGACACGCTCGCACCGATGCGGTCGCTGCTCGGCTCGGGCCGTACCGCCGGTTCCACGGCACACCGCGCCAAGCGTGCCGTCCCCCGCGGGCGGTACGGCTCCCTGACGTCCACCGCCCGCCCCCAGTCCCGTACGGGCCCTCCGACCGTGGCGGGCCGCTGGTCGCTGCTCCCCGCCCGCGAGAGCGATCCCACGGTGCGTGCCCACGCCGTGGCCCGGACGCTGCTGGACCGGCACGGGGTGGTGACGCGTGGCGCGGTGGCCACGGAGGGCGTGGAGGGCGGTTTCTCGGCCACGTACCGCATCCTCTCCGCCTTCGAGGAGAGCGGTCAGGCACGGCGCGGCTATGTGGTCGAGGGACTGGGCGCGGCGCAGTTCGCGATGGACGGCGCGGTGGACAGGCTGCGCGCCGTGGCGAACGCGCGCGAGCGGGGCGAGCCGCTGCCGGGCGCGGGGGCGGGTACGGGGCCCGGCGCGGGAAATCCCTTCACCGGGGACCAGGGGCACCCGTACGCACCGACCGGGGCCCCGGGCACCGGTCATGCCGCGTTCGACGGCCCACAGGACGAGGACGACCTGTTCGGCGCCAGCCCGGCCGATGCCTTCGACCCGGGCCGGGCCCTGCCGGACACGCTGTCTGCCCCCGGTTTCGGAGGTCCGCGGTCCGGTTCGGGCTTCTCCGTCCAGGAACCGGGATCCGGGTCCTCGTACCGAGGCGGCCTCCCGCCGCATCGGACCCGCTCCGGCGGCCCCTCCCGGGTCGTGGTCCTGGCGGCCGCCGACCCGGCGAACGCGTACGGCTCGGCGCTCCCCTGGCCCGAGCCGCCAACGGGTGCCGGGCACAAGCCGGGGCGGAAGGCGGGTTCCCTGGTGGTCCTGGTCGACGGAGAACTGACGCTCTACATGGAGCGCGGCGGCAAGACCCTGCTGGCCTGGCCCTTGGACCCGCAGGCCGCGCCGGCCCAGGACGCCCGCCTGCACACGGCCGCCGACGCCCTCGGCGCTGCCGCCCGGGCCGGTTCCCTCGGCACGATCACGGTGGAGCGCGTCAACGGCGCCTCCGCCCTCTCGTCCCCGTTCGGCATCCTTCTGGAAGGAGCGGGCTTCATCGCGACCCCGCGGGGTCTGCGCATACGCGCCTGAGCCCCGGCGCCCGGCGTGTCACCCTGGACGCATGCCTGAAGGCGACACCGTCCACCAAGCCGCGAAGCGTCTGCACGGGTCGCTCGCGGGCAAGGTGCTGACCCGCTCCGATCTCCGGGTGCCGAAGTACGCCACGGCCGACCTCACCGGCCGTACCGTCCTGGACGTCGCCCCGCGTGGCAAGCACCTCCTCACCCGTATCGAGGGCGGACTCACGCTGCACTCGCACCTCAAGATGGACGGCGCCTGGAAGATCTACGCGGAGGGTCAGCGGTGGAGCGGCGGTCCGGGCCACCAGATCCGGGCGATCCTCGGCACGGCCGACCGCACGGCCGTCGGCTACCGCCTGCCCGTCCTGGAACTGCTCCGCACCGCCGACGAGCGCCGCGCCGTGGGCCACCTCGGCCCCGACCTGCTGGGCCCCGACTGGGACGCCGGTACGGCGTTGGAGAACCTGTTGCGCGACCCCGCCCGGCCCGTCGGTGAGGCCCTCCTCGACCAGCGGAACCTCGCGGGCATCGGCAATGTCTACAAGAGCGAGCTGTGCTTTCTGCTGCAGGTGACCCCGTGGCTGCCCGTCGGCGCCCTCCCCGCCGAGCACACCGCCCGGCTCCCGGCTCTCGCCAAGCGGCTTCTGGAGGCGAACCGCGACCGCCCGGCCCGCAACACCACGGGACGGCGGGAGCAGGACCTCTTCGTGTACGGCCGCGCGCCCCGCCCCTGTCTGCGCTGCGGCGCTCCGGTCCGGGCCGCCGGCCAGGGCGACGGCGCCCGCGAGCGCCCCACCTACTGGTGCCCGTCCTGCCAGCACGGCCCGGCTCCCGCACCGGGGACGGCGGACCACCGCGGTATCCGCCGCCGCACAACCAATTGACGACCCGTCAGAACCCCTCGTACCGTCGCTGTCATGCCCGTCACGGCGTACGACCTCACCGGACGCACCGCATTCGTCACCGGTGCCGCCAGCGGCATCGGCCGCGCCTCGGCCCTGCTGCTCGCGGAGGCCGGCGCGGCCGTGCACTGCGCGGACATCGACGCGCAGGGCCTGTACGCGACGGCGACCCTGATCAAGGACCGGGGCGGTCTGGCGCACACCCACCACCTCGACGTGACCGACCGGACGCAGGTCAGGCAGGCGGTCGGGACCTGCGAGCGCCTCGACGCGATGGCGGCGGTCGCCGGGATCATGCACAGCAGCCCCGTCCTGGAGACGCGGGACGAGGATCTGGACCGCGTGCTGGCCGTCAACTTCAAGGGAGTCCTCCACGCCTGCCAGGAGGCGGCCCGCCGCATGATCGAGGACGGTACGGGCGGCAGCATCGTCACGATGGCGTCCGGCGCCGTCGACACCGGCGGTCCAGGTCTGCTCTGCTACGGCGCGGCCAAGGCGGCCGTGGTCCAGCTGACGAAGACCCTGGCGACCGAGGTGGGACCGCACGGCATCCGGGTCAACGCGGTGGCGCCCGGCTGGACGCGGACGCCGATGACCGATCACCACGGTCAAAGGCAGGCGCAGACGGAGGCGTTCATGGCCCGGCTGTCACCGCTGGGCCGGGTCGGCGAGCCGGAGGACGTCGCCCATGCCGTGCTCCACCTGGCGTCCGACGCCGCGTCCTTCACCACGGGCCAGATCCTCCGCCCGAACGGTGGCGTGGCGATGCCCTGGTGACCCTCCGCCCGGCGCGGAGAGAACGGCGCCCGGGGCCACCACGAGGTGGTGCGGCGCCGGCATCCGGCGCCGCCCGCAGAGCCGCTCGCGGCCGGGGCGGCCGTCCGACCGTTCCCGGGAGTCCCCTGAACACCCCGGGACGCCGTGCCCGCCGGCTCCGCCCGCTTCCCCCCCGTCAGCCCCTCACCCCGGGTGCGCGCCCCTCTCGCGCCCCCTCGCGGCCCGCCACCGCCGCCAGGACTGCCCCCACCGGTCCGACCCGGCCGCCCCCACGGCCCGGGTCTTCGGCACACAGTGCACCGGCAACAGGCTCAGTCCCCACCCCCCGGTCGCGACCGCCCCCTCCAGCACCCCCGCATCGGGTGCCAGCACGAGCCGGAGTACCCCCCACCACCACAGCGCCCCCAGCGCCAGCGCCATCCCCCAGCGCGCCGTGCGCCCCGCCATGGCCGTCACCTCCAACCCGAGGAACCAGACCCTAGACCGCACCGTCACCACCAGGGAGGGCGCACCAGCGGCACACAGGCGCACCGGAACCAGCGCATGCCCACGGCATCCGCCGTACACGGCGCACCCCGCGCGCACCCTCTCCCGCCCGCGGCCACGCCCGGACACCGGCGCACCGGGGCCCCTCATGGCGCCGTGCACTCAGCCGTTCTCCGCCTGGAACATCCAGTGGTGCTTCTCCAGGTCCGCGGTGATCCCGAGGAAGATGTCCTGGCTCACCGGATCCGCCTCGGCGGTCGCGACCACCCGCTCCCGCATGCGCGCGATCACCGAGCCGAGCGCCGCCACCAGCGTGCCCACCGCGTCCGTGTCCTTGACCCATCCCTGGGGCACGGAGCCTATGCCGCTGCCCTGGGCCACGGTCGCGGCGCGCGCGTCGGGCGGGACACCCAGCGCCGAAGCTCGTTCCGCCACCGTGTCGGAGTGCCGGCGCGCGGTGTCGACGACCTCGTCGAGTTGCAGGTGGATGGAGCGGAAGCGGGGCCCGATGACGTTCCAGTGCACCTGCTTCGCCACGAGAGAGAGGTCCACCAGGTCCAGCAGGGCGCCCTGCAGCGCCTCGGAGACCGTCTTGAGGTCCGTGTCGGCCAGCGGGCTCTTCACGACGTACATCGGCTCCTCCGCAATCCTCGTACGGCCCCGAGCCCCCGCCCTTCCACCATGACGGCCCAGGATGGGCGCGGCAAACGGGGGACGGTGCGGCAGAGGGGCCCGGGGGCGCCCGCCGCTCGCGAGGCCGGGGCGCCGGCCGCCCCGGACACGCGAGAGCCCCGGCCGCGCCGCTCCGGGCCTTCCCGGAGTGGCCCCGGCCGGGGCCCTCGCACATGTCGCCGCCTCACCCGCCCACGTGTGCGAGGATCAGGCGGCGACCACGTCCACTGCCTCGGTGGGCGCCTTGATCGTGACCCGCTCCGGTGGGACACCGGTGACGGACACGGAATTGAGCATGGGGCGACGCACCGGTGCGGGCACCGGCTCGGCGGCCGCCGCAGACTGCGCCAGCTCGGCGAGCGCGAGTTCGTCGCTCACTTCCCGCATGAGCTCGGACATCCGTACGTCCAGCGCGTCGCAGATCGCGGAGAGCAGCTCGGAGGACGCCTCCTTCTGCCCCCGCTCCACCTCGGAGAGATAGCCGAGTGAAACCCGGGCGGTCGAGGAGACTTCGCGCAGAGTACGGCCCTGGCGCTGGCGCTGCCGACGCAGCACGTCACCCAGCAGGCGACGGAGCAGAATCATCGGTGGCTCCCTCCTCGGACCGCGAAACCGCATCCTTCACGCCCCACCGTACCGCCTTGCGCCGCGGCCGTGCGGGGAGCGCTGTTGTGTTCACTAAGGGCTGCAAACATCAAGTCCCCCCGTTCTGTTCCGTATCCTGTGCCCGCTCATTCCCGGCCTGTTCGCCCGTAAGCTCTTTCAGGAGCAGTGTGAGTACGCTCCGTACACTCTCCATACGGATTTCCGCACGGTCGCCGTTCAACCGCAGCGAGGCCACTTTTCCGCCGGCGTGTTCGCCGGAAACCCCTTCGAACGGCCCGTCGACGGCCACGAAGACCGTGCCGACCGGCTGCCCGTCCTGCGGTTCGGGCCCGGCCACGCCGGTCGTCGCGAGCCCCCAGTCCGCGCCGAGCGCCATGCGCACACCGGCCGCCATCTGGGCCACGACCTGCGGATCCACCGCTCCGCGCGCGGCCAGCAGGGCGCCGTCGACGCCCAGGACGTCCCGCTTCAGATCGGTGGCGTACGCGGTGACGGAACCGCGGAAGACCTTGGAGGCGCCGGGCACCGCCGTGATCTCCGCGGCCACCAGACCACCGGTCAGCGACTCGGCGACGGCGAGCGTCTCACCCCTCACCATGAGTAGTCGCAGCACGTCGGCGGCCACGGGATTCACCCTTCCGCCTCCTCCACCGCGGCTCGGCGCTCGGCGATTCCGCGCCTGCGCAGCACAATGGCCTGTCTCACATAGTCGAGACCGCTGACGACCGTCAGGACGATCGCCACACCCATCACCCAGAAACGCAGCGTCGCAAGCCACCCCGTCAGCGCCAGGACGTACATGCCGACGGCCACGCCCTGCGTCAGCGTCTTCAGCTTGCCGCCGCGGCTCGCCGGGATGACGCCGTAGCGGATCACCAGGAAGCGCAGCAGGGTGATGCCGAGCTCCCGGCCCAGGATCACCACCGTCACCCACCAGGGCAGGTCACCGAGCGCGGACAGGCAGATCAGCGCCGCGCCCATGATCGCCTTGTCGGCGATGGGGTCGGCGATCTTCCCGAAGTCGGTGACGAGGTTGTACGTGCGGGCCAGATGGCCGTCGAACAGGTCGGTGATCATGGCGATGGCGAAGGCCGCCCAGGCGAGCGCGCGCCACGCGGGGTCGTATCCGCCCCCCGCCAGCATCAGTGCGACGAAGCCCGGCACAAGAAGCAGGCGGAGCATCGTCAGGAGGTTGGCCACGTTCCAGACGCTGGCCTGGTTGACCGCGGCCGCCGTCAGCTTGCCGCCCCGCACCGACCGCGCACCCTCCTCGGCCCGGGCCGCGTCCGCGACGCCGGAGCCGCTCTGGGCGGACGCGCCCTGGGCCGCGGCGCCCGCCGCGGACGCCGCTCCCCGCGCACCGGAGGAGGAGCCGCCCGCCGCGGATGCCGGGATTCCGGTCATCTGCCCGCCTCCTCAGCACACCCGGCCGAACCCGCGAGGGGCTCGGCCACCAGGTCGACACCCTCCGTACCGACCACCTTCGCCTCGGCCATACGGCCGACGGCGAGACCTTCCGCCATGGTGAACAGCACCTGGCCGTCCGTCTCGGGCGCCTGGTGGGCGGCGCGGCCGCAGGCACCCTCCTCCTCGTCCAGGGACTCCACGAGCACGTGCACGGTCTCGCCGACGCGCTCCTCGGCGCGCTGCGACACCAGTTGCTCTGCGAGCCGGGAGACGCGGGCCAGCCGCTCGGCGACGACATCCTCGTCGAGCTTGCCGTCGTACGTCGCCGCTTCCGTTCCCTCCTCGTCGGAGTAGCCGAAGACACCGATCGCGTCCAGCCGGGCACCGTTCAGGAAGCGCTCCAGTTCGGCCAGGTCGGCCTCGCTCTCGCCGGGGAAGCCCACGATGAAGTTGGAGCGCACCCCGGCCTGCGGGACCCTGGCGCGGATGGTGTCCAGCAGTTCCAGGAAGCGGTCGGTGTCGCCGAAGCGCCGCATCGCGCGCAGCACGCCTGGCGCGGAGTGCTGGAAGGACAGGTCGAAGTAGGGCGCCACCTTCGGGGTGGAGGTCAGCACGTCGATCAGCCCGGGGCGCATCTCAGCGGGCTGCAGATAGCTGACGCGGACGCGCTCGATCCCGTCCACCTCGCACAGGTCGGGCAGCAGTGACTCCAGGAGGCGGATGTCGCCCAGGTCCTTGCCGTAGGAGGTGTTGTTCTCGGAGACCAGCATGATCTCCTTGACGCCCTGCTCGGCCAGCCACCGCGTCTCGTTCAGCACGTCGCTCGGGCGGCGTGAGACGAAGGAGCCGCGGAAGGACGGGATGGCGCAGAAGGAGCAGCGCCGGTCGCAGCCGGAGGCGAGCTTCACCGAGGCGACGGGTGAACCGTCGAGCCTGCGGCGCAGGGGCGCACGGGGGCCGGACTGCGGAGCCACGCCCTCCGGCAGGTCGGAGGGCGCGCCGTGCCCCGGGAGGGCCACGTCGGAGACGGACTGCCGCTCCACCGGGCTGACCGGCAGCAGCTTGCGCCGGTCGCGCGGGGTGTGGGAGGCGTGGATGCCGCCAGCCAGGATGGTCCGGAGGCGGTCGGAGATGTCCGCGTAGTCGTCGAAGCCGAGCACGCCGTCCGCCTCGGGGAGGGCCTCGGCGAGCTCCTTGCCGTACCGCTCGGCCATGCAGCCCACCGCCACGACGGCCTGGGTTCTGCCGTGGTCCTTGAGGTCGTTGGCTTCCAGCAGGGCGTCGACCGAGTCCTTCTTCGCGGCCTCGACGAAGCCGCACGTGTTCACGACGGCGACGTCCGCCTCCGCGGCGTCCTCCACGAGTTGCCAGCCGTCCGCCTCCAGACGGCCTGCGAGCTCCTCCGAGTCCACCTCGTTACGGGCGCAGCCAAGGGTGACGAGTGCGACGGTACGGCGTTCAGGCATGGGCTCAAGACTACTTCGTCCCGCTGACGGCCCACGTCGACGGGGTTGGCCGATCTGATCTTGGCCAACCCCGTGTGTCCCTGCCCCTTGAGTACCGCCTGGGCACCTCCGGGTGCCGCGGGCGTCCGTCACCCGGTGACGGGGTCGCCCTTCGTGTAGGTCAGGCGCTCGACCTGACCGGGCTGGAAGTCGTCCTGGATCTTCTTTCCGTTGACGTACAGCTCGATGGCGCCCGCGTCGCCGAGGACGAGGTCGATCTTCTCCTTGTCCTGGAAGGTCTGCGAGTCGCCCTGCCTGAGCAGTCCGTCGAAGAGGGTCCGGCCGTTGTGGTCCTTGGCGGAGATCCAGCTGCGGCCGTCGGTGGCGCTCACCTGGACGGTGACCTTGTCCCGGGGCGCGGCCGCGATGGCGCTGTCGGACGGCTCGGGCTTCTGGCCGGCGGGCTTGCTGCCCTTGGGCGAGGGCGAGGCGGACTTGCCGGTGCTCGGTGTGGAGCCCTTGGCGACCTGTGTCTTCGTGCCGTCCCCGCTGCCGCCGCCGTCGATCAGGGTGAACCCGACGAAGCCGATGACCACGACGATCGCCGCGACCATGGCCGCGGTCCAGTTGGGCCCGCGCCGCTCGGGGCGGATGCGCTCCGCCTCGAAGATCGGGGTCGCCGGGGTCGGGGCGAGCCCTCCGCCGTGCTCGGCGGCGTACTGCTCCAGCAGCGGGGCCGGATCGAGGTGCACCGCCCGCGCGAGCGTGCGGAGGTGACCGCGGGCGTAGACGTCACCGCCGCAGGGGGTGAAGTCGTCGTGTTCGATCGCGTGCACGATGGCGATACGGACCCGGGTGGCGTTGCTGACGTCGTCGACGGTCAGCCCGGCCGCGATGCGCGCCTGTTGCAGAGCGCGGCCGATGGAGGGCCGATCCGACGCACCGGCGCCTTCACGGTCGTCTTCGAACGGACGTGCGTCCTCAGGGGAGTTGCCGTCAGGGGAGTTGCCGATGGACACGGGGGGCGCCTTTCGAGCGTGTAGCCACCTGTGCTGGAAGTTCAGTCTAGGGGTGGTACGAAAGGGTGGGGCAACCCGGCGGTAGGACTTTGTACGCCATCAGAATGGCCGGTCATCCTGATGCTGGGACATGTATCTGATCCTTCCCCCAACTTGACGTGCGACAAAGGGAAACGGTTGCTCACGGATCACTTACGAGTAGGTCACGGTCGGGCGTCCGGGTGCGGCGGGTTCCGTACAGCCGCACCCGGACGGCCCAGCCGCCCACCCGTACGGCGGGCGCGGCCGTCCGGATCCCGCTACGGCCCCGGCTCTCCGCGGATCACGGCGAGCACGCCGTCCAGTTCGTCGGGCTTCACCAGGACGTCACGCGCCTTGGAGCCCTCGCTGGGGCCGACGATGTTCCGCGACTCCATGAGGTCCATCAGCCGGCCGGCCTTGGCGAACCCGACGCGCAGTTTCCGCTGGAGCATGGAGGTGGAGCCGAACTGCGTGGAGACGACCAGTTCGGCCGCCTGGCACAGCAGGTCGAGGTCGTCGCCGATGTCCTCGTCGATCTCCTTCTTCTGCTTGGATCCGACGGTGACGTCGTCGCGGAAGACCGGCGCCATCTGGTCCTTGCAGTGCCGGACGACGGCCGCGATCTCGTCCTCGGTGACGAACGCGCCCTGCAGGCGCACCGGTTTGTTCGCGCCCATCGGCAGGAAGAGCCCGTCGCCCTTGCCGATCAGCTTCTCGGCACCGGGCTGGTCGAGGATGACGCGCGAGTCGGCCAGGGACGAGGTGGCGAAAGCGAGGCGGGAAGGGACGTTCGCCTTGATCAGGCCGGTGACGACGTCCACGGACGGCCGCTGCGTGGCGAGCACCAGGTGAATGCCGGCCGCCCGCGCGAGCTGAGTGATACGCACGATCGCGTCCTCGACGTCGCGCGGCGCGACCATCATCAGGTCGGCCAGCTCGTCGACGATCACCAGCAGGTACGGGTACGGCTGCAGCTCGCGCTCACTGCCCTCGGGCGGCTTGACCTTGCCGTTCCTGATGGCCTCGTTGAAGTCGTCGATGTGCCGGAAGCCGTACGCCGCCAGGTCGTCATACCGCAGGTCCATCTCCCGTACGACCCACTGCAGCGCCTCAGCGGCCCTTTTCGGGTTGGTGATGATCGGCGTGATCAGGTGCGGGATGCCCTCGTACGCGGTCAGTTCGACGCGCTTGGGGTCGACGAGGACCATGCGCACGTCCTCCGGGGTCGCCCGGATCATGATCGAGGTGATCAGGCAGTTGATGCATGACGACTTGCCGGAGCCGGTGGCGCCGGCGACGAGCACGTGCGGCATCTTCGCGATGTTCGCCATCACATAGCCGCCCTCGACGTCCTTGCCGAGCGCAACCAGCATCGGGTGGTCGTCCTCGGCGGCCTCCGCCAGGCGGAGCACATCACCGAGGTTGACCATCTCGCGGTCGGTGTTCGGGATCTCGATGCCGACCGCGGACTTCCCGGGGATCGGGCTGATGATCCGGACATCGGGGCTGGCGACGGCGTACGCGATGTTCTTGGTGAGGGCGGTGATCCGCTCGACCTTGACGGCGGGGCCCAGCTCCACCTCGTAGCGGGTGACCGTGGGGCCCCGGGTGAAGCCGGTGACGGCCGCGTCGACCTTGAACTCGGTGAAGACGTTCGTGAGCGAGGCGACGACGGCGTCGTTGGCGGCGCTGCGCGCCTTGCCCGGCCCGCCGCGCTCCAGCAGGTCAAGGGAGGGCAGCGCGTAGGTGATGTCACCGGAGAGCTGGAGTTGCTCGGCACGCGGTGGAAGGGCGCGGGGCTCCTGCAGGGCGTCCTTGGTCAGGTCGGGCACCGCGGACGCGGCCGGGAGCTTCTCCGGCTGGGGACGCGCGGCCGGCACGGGCGTGGGCGTCGTCTCCACGCGGTCGCCCACGCTGACGCCCTGGGTGAGGTCGGCGACGATCGGGGACGGCGGCATGCCGTGCAGAACGGCGCCGTCGAGGGCGGCAGCGGCGGCGGCCGCGACGTCCACGGCGTCCATCCGCCGGCCCACGGCCGGCTGCTGCGCGGCGGGGCGCCGCGGACGGCTCCGGCGCCTGGACAGGGCCTCCCGCTCGGCTCCGTCCGGGGCGTGCACCTCGGGGGCGGGACCGCGCCGCCGGGAGCGGGGCAGCGCCTCGCGCCACTGCTCCTCGTAGCGTTCGTCGTCCTCGGTGCGCAGGTCGTCCTCGGTGTCGTGCAGGATCCCGAGCTTCACGCCGAGCAGCCGCAGCCGCTGCGGGATGGCGGTGACGGGCGTGGCGGTGACCACGAGCAGGCCGAAGAACGTGAGCAGCACGAGCAGCGGTACGGCGAGGACGGCCCCCATGGCGTACGTCAGGGGGGTGGCCGCACCCCAGCCGATGAGCCCGCCGGCGTCCCTTATCGCCTGCATGCCGTCACTGCGCGCCGGGCCGCCGCAGGCGATGTGCACCTGGCCGAGCACTCCGATGACGAGCGCGGACAGGCCGATGACGATGCGCCCGTTGGCGTCGGGCCGCTCCGGATGCAGGATGAGGCGCACGGCGATCGCGCCGAGCAGGATCGGCACGAGCAGGTCCAGGCGGCCGAAGGCGCCCGTCACCAGCATCTCGACGAGGTCTCCGACGGGGCCGCGCAGATCGGCCCAGGTGCCCGCGGCGACGACCAGCGACAGACCGAGCAGCAGGAGCGCGAGCCCGTCCTTGCGGTGCGCCGGGTCGAGCCCCTTCGCGCCCCGCCCGACACCGCGCAGCATGGCTCCGACGGCGTGCGCGACGCCGAGCCAGAGGGCGCGTACGAGTCGGTACACGCCCGCGGTCGGGTTGGGCGCCGGCGCGGGGGCCGGCTTCTTCGCCGCGGCCTTCTTGGCGGGCGTCTTCTTCGCGGCGGCCTTCTTCGCGGGGGCCTTCTTCGCCGGAGCCTTCTGCGGAGCGGCGGCCTTCTTCGCCGGCGACTTCTTGGCTGCGGGACGTGGGGCCATGAGTGTGAGGTTACCGGTGGAGACGACGGCGGACACGCGTGCCCACTGTTTCACCCGTTCGTGTCGCCCTACAGGAGGCACGAAACTGACGCGGGATCAACGAAGGTGCCACGCCCGGCCGACGGGCCGACAGACGGCAGGGCCGTGCGCCCGCTGGACCCGGCGACGCGTCAGTTCTGCGACGCCACCGGCGGTGTACCGCTTCCCGCGCCCGGCTCCAGGGCGTCCAGCGCCCTGCGCAGCCCCGTCAGTTTGCGTTCGAGATGGGCCGCAGTGGCCACCGCCGCCGCGTCGGCCGAGTCGTCGTCGAGCTGCTTGGACAGCGCCTCGGCCTGCTCCTCGACCGCCGCGAGCCGCGCGGAGAGCTCGGCCAGGAGCCCGGCCGCCTCCTTGTTCTCGCCGCCCGCGGATTTGCCGCCCTCCAACTGCAGCCGGAGCAGCGC
Source organism: Streptomyces caeni (assembly GCF_042678285.1). NCBI lineage: Bacteria > Bacillati > Actinomycetota > Actinomycetes > Kitasatosporales > Streptomycetaceae > Streptomyces > Streptomyces caeni. The sequence continues at coordinate 10,279 of NZ_JBHUDX010000003.1, read as the reverse complement.
CGCCTGCTCGCGCAGCTGGCAGTTCTTCATGTAGAGCTCGACGAACACCGAGACCTTGGCGCGCAGCACCCACGGGTCGAAGGGCTTGGAGATGTAGTCCACCGCGCCCGCCGCGTATCCCCGGAAGGTGTGGTGCGGGCCGTGGTTGATGGCGGTCAGGAAGATGATCGGAATGTCACGGGTCCGCTCCCGGCGCTTGATGTGCGCGGCGGTCTCGAAGCCATCCATACCCGGCATCTGGACGTCCAGCAGAATGACCGCGAAATCGTCCGTCAGCAGGGCCTTGAGTGCTTCCTCCCCGGACGATGCCCTGACCAGCGTCTGATCGAGCGCGGAGAGGATGGCCTCCAGCGCCAGCAGATTCTCCGGCCGGTCATCGACCAGGAGGATCTTGGCCTTCTGCACCATGGCCCGCCCTCCTCGCCCCGGCTTGGGGCCTCCCCTGTCCGCAGGACTCGGGACGGCGCCACCCGGCACCGCCCCAGGGGACGGCTCCCTTGCGCCGTCCGTCCTTGTGCCGGTCATCGTAGCCGCACCCCGCCCGTCGCCACACCCTGTCACCGCGATGTCACTGTGCACATAGCAGAAACGCGGCGCGAGACCAGAAGGTTCCCCGCACACCGCACTTCTACACGGCTCCCACCACGCTCCGTCAGGCACTCCACATGAAGATTAGGGGCCCCCGTCACTGCTCACGCATCCACTTTTCCATCACGGACAGCAGATGGTCGGGGTCGACCGGCTTGGTCACGTAGTCGGAGGCGCCCGACTCGATGGCCTTCTCCCGGTCGCCCTTCATCGCCTTCGCCGTGAGCGCGATGATCGGCAGCCCGGCGAACTGCGGCATCCGCCGGATCGCCGTGGTCGTCGCGTACCCGTCCATCTCCGGCATCATGATGTCCATCAGGACGACCGCGACGTCGTCGTGCTGCTCCAGGACCTCGATGCCCTCACGCCCGTTCTCGGCGTACAGCACCGACAGGCCGTGCTGTTCAAGGACGCTGGTGAGCGCGAAGACGTTGCGGATGTCGTCGTCGACGATCAGCACCTTCTCGCTGTCGAACCGGGCGCCCTGCCGCGGCTGGGCCGCCTGCTGCTCGCCGGACCACTGCTCCTCGGCCGCTCCGGTGCCCGTGCCGGAGCCCCGGTGGGCGCCCGCGGAGGCGGCCCTGCGGCGGCGCCTGAAGAGCGCCGCGGGCCCGTTCTGGGTCTCGTGGTACGACTTCACCTCGGCCGGGGTCTCGATGTCCGGCGTGGACAGCTCCGCCTCGGACGCCAGCAGCTCCTCGGCCTCCAAGGGGGGCGCGAGCTGCGTGTAGCCCTGCGGCGGCAGTTCACTCGGGTGCAGCGGCAGGTACAGGGTGAACGTCGAGCCGCGCCCGGGCTCGCTCTGCGCGTGGATCTCGCCGCCGAGCAGCCGCGCGATCTCCCGCGAGATGGACAGCCCGAGGCCCGTGCCGCCGTACTTGCGGCTGGTGGTGCCGTCGGCCTGCTTGAACGCCTCGAAGATCACCCGCATCTTGCTGGCCGCGATGCCGATGCCGGTGTCGGCCACGGAGAACGCGATCAGGTCATCGTCCGGGTCCCGCAGCGAACCGGCCTCCAGCAGCTGCTCCCTGATCGCCATCGGGACGTCGCCGCCCGCGGGCCGGATGACCAGCTCGACGGCCCCGGTGTCCGTGAACTTGACCGCGTTGGACAGCAGATTGCGCAGCACCTGCAGCAGTCGCTGTTCGTCGGTGTGCAGCGTGGCGGGAAGCTCCGGCGAGACCCGTACGGAGAAGTCGAGGCCCTTCTCCGCGGTCAGCGGCCGGAAGGTGGCCTCGACGTAGTCGACGAGCTGGACCAGTGCGATGCGCGTCGGGGAGACGTCCATCTTGCCCGCCTCCACCTTCGACAGGTCGAGGATGTCGTTGATCAGCTGCAGCAGGTCGGAGCCGGCGCCGTGGATGGTCTCGGCGAACTCCACCTGCTTCGGGGAGAGGTTCCCCTCCGCGTTGTCGGCGAGCAGCTTCGCCAGGATCAGCAGCGAGTTGAGCGGGGTGCGCAGCTCGTGCGACATGTTGGCCAGGAACTCGCTCTTGTAGCGCATGGAGACCGCGAGCTGCTCGGCGCGCTCCTCCAGGACCTGCCGTGCTTCCTCGATCTCGGTGTTCTTGACCTCGATGTCGCGGTTCTGCTGGGCCAGCAGCTCGGCCTTCTCCTCCAGTTCGGCGTTGGACGCCTGCAGGGCCTTCTGCCGCTGCTCCAACTCCTCGGACCTGAGCCTGAGCTGCTCGGTCAGCTCCTGCGACTGCTTCAGCAGCACCTCCGTCTTGGTGTTGACGGAGATGGTGTTGACGCTCGTCGCGATCATCTCGGCGATCTGGTTGAGGAAGTCCTTCTGGATCTGGGTGAACGGGGTGAAGGACGCCAGCTCGATGACGCCGAGCACCTTCCCCTCGAAGAGCACCGGAAGGACGATGACCTGCGCGGGCGGCGCCTCCCCGAGTCCGGAGGAGATCTTCAGGTAGCCGCTCGGCGCGTTCTCCACCAGGATGGTGCGCTTCTCCTTGGCCGCGGTGCCGATCAGGGCCTCACCCGGCCGGAACGACGTCGGCATGGAGCCCATGGAGTAGCCGTAGGACCCCAGCATGCGCAGCTCGTACGCGTCGGCCTTGCCGTCGACGAGCGGCATGGCCAGGAAGAACGCGCCGTGCTGCGCGGAGACCACGGGCGTCAGCTCGCTCATGATCAGGGAGGCCACGTCCTCCAGGTCGCGGCGGCCCTGCATCAGCGCGGAGATACGGGCCAGGTTGCCCTTGAGCCAGTCCTGCTCCTTGTTGGCGATCGTGGTGTCGCGCAGGTTGGCGATCATCTTGTTGATGTAGTCCTGCAGCTCCTGGATCTCGCCGGAGGCGTCCACGTCGATCTTCAGGTTGAGATCGCCGCGGGTCACCGCGGTCGCCACGCGCGCGATGGCGCGCACCTGCCGCGTCAGGTTCCCGGCCATCTCGTTCACCGACTCGGTCAGGTCGCGCCAGGTGCCGTCCACGTCCCGCACCCGCGCCTGGCCGCCGAGCTGGCCCTCCGTGCCCACCTCGCGGGCGACCCGGGTGACCTCCTCGGCGAAGGAGGAGAGCTGGTCGACCATCGTGTTGATGGTCGTCTTGAGCTCCAGGATCTCGCCGCGCGCGTCGATGTCGATCTTCTTGGTCAGATCACCCTTGGCGATGGCGGTGGTCACCATGGCGATGTTGCGCACCTGTCCGGTGAGGTTGGACGCCATCTGGTTCACGGACTCGGTGAGGTCCTTCCACGTACCCGCCACACCCGGCACGTACGCCTGGCCCCCGAGGATGCCGTCCGTGCCCACCTCACGGGCCACCTTGGTGACCTGGTCGGCGAACGAACTCAGCGTCTTCACCATGGTGTTGAAGGTGTCGGCGAGCTGCGCGACCTCGCCGCGCGCCTCGATCGTCACCGTCCGTGTCAGGTCGCCGTTGGCGACGGCCGCCGCGACCTGGGAGATGTTGCGCACCTGCATGGTGAGGTTATTGGCCATCAGGTTGACGTTGTCGCTGAGGTCCTCCCAGATGCCCGTGACACCCGGCACGTGCGCCTGACCGCCGAGGATGCCCTCGGTACCCACCTCGCGGGCCACCCGGGTCACCTGCTCGGCGAAGGAGGAGAGCTGGTCGACCATCGTGTTGACGGTGGTGACCAGTTCCAGGATCTCGCCCTTGGCGTCGACGGTGATCTTCTTGGAGAGGTCGCCCTTGGCGACGGCGGTCGTGACCTCGGCGATGTTGCGCACCTGGATGGTCAGGTTGTTCGCCATGAAGTTCACGGACTGGGTGAGGTCCTTCCAGGTGCCCGAGACACCCTGGACCTCGGCCTGACCGCCCAGGATGCCCTCGGTGCCCACCTCTCGCGCCACCCGCGTGACCTGCTCGGCGAAGTTCGAGAGCTGGTCGACCATCGTGTTGACGGTGTTCTTCAGCTCCAGGATCTCGCCCTTGGCGTCCACGGTGATCTTCTGGGACAGGTCGCCCCGGGCCACCGCGGTCGCCACCTGGGCGATGTTGCGCACCTGGGTGGTGAGGTTGCCCGCCATGCCGTTGACGGAGTCGGTCAGATCGCGCCACACCCCGGCGACGCCCGGCACCTGCGCCTGGCCGCCGAGCCGGCCCTCCGTGCCCACCTCACGCGCCACCCGCGTGACCTGCTCGGCGAACTCGGAGAGCTGGTCGACCAGATTGTTGACGGTGTTCTTCAGCTCCAGGATCTCGCCGCGCGCGTCCACGTCGATCTTCTGCGACAGGTCGCCCCGGGCCACCGCCGTGGTGACCTGGGCGATCTGCCGCACCTGGGAGGTGAGGTTGCCCGCCATGAAGTTGACGGAGTCGGTGAGTTCCTTCCACGTGCCGCTGACGCCCGGCACCACGGCCTGGCCGCCCAGGCGGCCCTCCGTGCCGACGTCCCGGGCCATGCGCGTGACCTGGTCGGCGAACGCGGAGAGCTGGTCCACCATCGTGTTCACGGTGTTCTTCAGCTGGAGCATCTCGCCGGAGACGTCCACGGTGACCTTCTGCGACAGATCGCCGTTGGCCACCGCCGTCGTCACCTGGGCGATGTTGCGGACCTGGCCCGTCAGGTTGCGGAATGCCGTGTTGACCGAGTCGGTGAGGTCCTTCCAGGTGCCTGCGGCGCCGGGCACCTGCGCCTGGCCGCCCAGCTCGCCCTCGACGCCGATCTCCCGCGCCACCCGGGTGACCTCGGAACCGAAGGCGGACAGCTGGTCCACCATCCCGTTGACGGTGTTCTTCAGCTCCAGCATCTCGCCGGCCACGTCGACCGTGACCTTCTGCGACAGATCGCCACTGGCGACGGCTGTCGTCACGGCGGCGATGTCCCGCACCTGGGTGGTCAGATTCCGGAAGACCGTGTTCACCGAATCGGTGAGGTCCTTCCACGTCCCCGCCGCACCGGGCACATTCGCCTGGCCGCCGAGCCGGCCCTCGCCGCCGACCTCGTTGGCGACGCGGGTGACCTCGTCCGCGAAGGTGCGCAGCGTCTCGGTCATCTGGTTGATCGTCTCGGCGAGCTGGGCGACCTCGCCGCGCGCCGAGACGGTCACCTTCCGGGACAGGTCGCCGTTGGCGACCGCGGTCGTCACCTCCGCGATCCCGCGTACCTGAGCGGTCAGATTGCCCGCCATCAGGTTCACCGAGTCGGTGAGGTCCTTCCACACGCCGGCCACACCGGGCACCTGCGCCTGGCCGCCCAGCTCGCCCTCGGTGCCCACCTCGCGGGCGACCCGCGTCACCTCGGAGGAGAACGAGGACAGCTGGTCCACCATCGTGTTGACGGTGTTCTTCAGCTCCAGCATCTCACCGGCCACGTGGACCGTGACCTTCCGCGACAGGTCACCCTTGGCGACGGCCGTGGTCACCAGAGCGATGTCGCGCACCTGCGCGGTCAGCCGGTAGGCCATCGTGTTGACGGAGTCCGTGAGGTCCTTCCAGGAACCGGACATCCCGCGCACCCGCGCCTGGCCGCCCAGCTTGCCCTCGGTGCCCACCTCACTGGCCACCCGGGTGACCTCGTCGGTGAACGTCGACAGCTGGTCGACGAGATTGTTGACGGTGCGGCCGACCTTCAGGAACTCGCCGCGCAGCGGATGCCCGGTCCCGTCCGGCCCCGCCGTCCGCAGCTCCATGCGCGGCGACAGATCGCCCTCGGCCACCGCGGTCAGCACCCGGCCGACCTCGGAGACGGGGCGTACGAGATCGTCCACGAGGGCGTTGGAGGCGTCGATGGCGGCCGCCCAGGAACCCTCGCTGGCCCCCGTCTCCAGCCGCTCCGTGAGCTTTCCCTCACGCCCCACCACACGCCGCACCCGCGCCAGCTCGCCGGTCAGATGCAGGTTCCGGTCGGCCACCTCGTTGAAGACGGCGGCGATCTCGGCCATCACCCCGTCGCCGGAGACCGTCAGCCGCTTCCGGAAATTGCCGTCCCTCATCGACACGAGGGCCGCCAGCAGCCGGTTGAGGGCCGCCGTGTCCACCGCGGTGGTTCCATTGCGTGGTTTGCGCTGGTTACTCAGGGACTGTCCGCCTTTTGCGCGCGTCTTCGTGGCCCGCGTCGCTGCGCCAGACTCCACTGTGTCCCTCCCGCAGGGGTCGACCTTCACTGCTGTGCTCAGAGTTACCGCTGGACATACCGGTCACCGACGCGTAGCGCCGCCCACATGTACCAGGCGCACGCGTGTGCTCCTGCCCGGCCTGACAGAAGTCACTCGGCCTGCCCGGACCCATACCTCAAGCCTGCCCAGTGTTTCACCATGCCTGAACCAGGCCATAACAGTTCGGCAGCTTCGCACACGCTCCGCACACCCTACGGACGTAAACACCCGCGACCGGCATCCGCATGGACCGCGAAGGTAAGTAACCTTGCATGCGGCTGTCCAGCCGCACCGGTCCGACCGGTCTGGGCGGTGGCACGAGCACGAGCGGGCAGGCATCGGAGGGGCACCGCACCATGACCACCGGACTGCGTCCCGGGGGACCACCCCAGGATCCCCGGCAGACAGGAGACCAGCAGCTGCCTCGGCAGGAACGGGTCGGCACGGGGGCGCTGCACGTCGACAACCGGACGAGGAGTTCTGTGATCACCGCGCGCGCGGCCGCCAGCTTCGAGCCCGTCGGACGATCGGTCGCGACCGCCCGCTCCTTCGTCCGCGACACACTCCAGGGCTGGGGCTTCGCCGACATCATCGACGACGCGGTGGTCCTCACCAGCGAGCTGGTCACCAACGCCGTCGTCCACGCGGGCACCTCCGCGGACGTGCTGTGCCTGCGCAGCGACGACGGCGTCCACATCGAGGTGGCCGACCGGTATCCGGAACGCGAGATCCCGCTGCAGTCGACAGCCGTCAACATGGGCAGCCCCGACCGCGAGGGCGGCCGCGGCCTGCAGCTGTGCGCCGCCCTGGCCGGCCGCTGGGGCGTCGAGTACACACCCACGCACAAGCAGGTCTGGTTCCAACTCGACCTCCCCGAACGCCCGGTGGGCACACGTGCGGCGGGTCCCTCGCTCCCCGCCGACCTGCTGCCGCTCGCCGACGGCCGGGTCCGCGTCGCCGTCCTCCAGATCGACCGCGCCGGCTGCCTCACCTCCTGGAGCGAGGACGCGGAGGACCTGTTCGGGTACGTGGCCGAGCAGGTCATCGGCAAACCGCTCACCGACCTCGCGGCGTGGCCGCACACCCCCGGCACCGGCACCGGCATCGCCGAGGCGCTCCAGCTCTCACGCTGGGAGGGCAGCTACGGCATCCGGGGCGCGGACGGCCGTGTCATCCCCGTCTACGCCTCGCATCTGCGCGTCCGGGACACGGCCGGCGAACCGTCCACGGTCTGCCTGCTCGTACGTGACCACGAACGCGCCGTCCTGCAGACCCCGTTGCGCGGACCCGCCCCCGACCCGACGACCGCCTCGGACGGCCAGGCCACGGACCCCTTCGAGGTCTTCATCGGCTCCCCCGCGCCGGACGACCTCGACGGCCTGCTGCAGCGCACGGTGGAACGCGCCCGCGACATGCTCGACGGCGACGCCGCCTTCCTCCTCCTGGCCACCGACGACGAGACGGAGCTGGAGGTCCGCGCCTCCACCGGCCTGCCCTCCGCCCGCCAGCGCTTCGCCCGCGTCCCGGTCGAGGCCGGCCCCGGCCGCTACGGCTCGGCCCGCATGCCGGCCGTCCACGACGACCTGGCTGCCGTACCGGGTGCCGTCCCCCTGCTGGCCGGCACGGGCATGCGTTCGGTGGTGACGGTGCCGCTGAAGGTGGAGGGCCGCCTCACCGGTTCCCTCGGCGTGGCCGCCGAGGCGCCCTCCCGGTACTCCAACGAGGAGGCGCTGCGCCTGCAGTTCGCGGCCGACCGCATCGCCCTCGCCGTGGAATCGGCGCGCCTCGGCGAGCTGGAGCGGCTGCGCCGCGGCTCCCTGAGCTTCCTCGTCGAGGCGTCCGACCTCCTCGCGGGCACCCTGGACCGCGACCAGACGCTGGCACTCATGGCCCAGATGACGATCCCGACCCTGGCCACCTGGTGCGCGGTCTACACCATCGCGGACCAGGCGTCCGAGCCCTATCTCTCGTACGTCCTGCACGAGGACGAGGAGCGCATCGACGGCCTCAAGGCCCTCCTGGCGAAGATTCCGCCGCCGGAGCCGATCCCCACGCCGGGTGCCCGGGTGTGGACGGCGCCCGCGGAGGCCGCGCACCGGGCGGCGCTCCGCACCTCCATGCGCAGCCTGGGCCTGAGCGAGCTCCCGACGGTCAGCTCCGGCGTCGGCACGACATTGTCGACGGCCTCGGCGGTGGGCGGCGAAACGGTCGTCCTGCCCCTCGTCGCCCGCAACCGCGTCATCGGCATGCTGACGCTGGGCAAACCGACGGACGAACACTTCCGCCAGGAAATCCTGGAGCTGGCCGAGGACCTGAGCCGCCGGGCCGCTCTGGCACTGGACAACGCCCGGCTCTACTCGGAGCGCACGGCCATCAGCCAGTCCCTCCAGCGCAGTCTGCTGCCGCCAGAGTTGCCGCGTGTCGACGGGGTCGAGGTCGAGGTCATCTACCGCGCGGCCGGCGAGGGCAACGAGGTCGGCGGCGACTTCTACGACCTGTTCCCGATCCGCGACGGTGCGTACGGCTTCGCCATCGGCGACGTCTGCGGTACGGGCCCGGAGGCGGCCGCCGTCACGGGCCTCGCCCGCCACGCCCTGCGTCTGCTGGCCCGCGAGGGCTTCGGCGGCCCGGCGGTCCTGGAGCGCCTCAACTCCGCCATCCTCGACGAGGGCGCCCGCAGCCGCTTCCTGACGCTGCTCTACGGCGAGTTGTGGCCGCAAGAGGACGGCAGCGCCCTCCTGAAGGTGGTCTGCGCGGGCCATCCGCTCCCCCTCCGGCTGCGCCAGGACGGCGCAGTGGAGCCGGCCGCCGAACCGCAGCCGCTGCTCGGTGTCATGGAGGACCTCGAACTGTACGAGCAGACGGTGACGCTCGATCCGGGTGACGTCCTGCTGTGCGTCACGGACGGCGTCACCGAGCGCCGGGAGGGCACACGCATGCTGGGCGACGACGGTCTCGTGGACGTCCTGACGACCTGCACGGGCCTCACGGCGGGCGCGGTGGCCGCCCGCATCATGCGTGCGGTGGAACGCTTCGCCTCCGACGCCCCCTCGGACGACATGGCCATTCTCGCGATGCGCGTTCCGGGCCTTCCGAAGGACTGAGGGAAAGCCCGGACCCGGGTGGCCCGGTCCCGCACATGGAAAACGGCCCCGCCCTGCCGGGCGAGGCCGTTTCCGCCGGAGCCCCCAAACGGAATCGAACCGTTGACCTTCTCCTTACCATGGAGACGCTCTGCCGACTGAGCTATAGGGGCCTGTCGCCTTTCCGGGGATTCCCGGTGACAACGGAAGAGAGCATACCCCGAACAGACGTGTGCTCCCAACCGCGGGCAACATCTCAGAAGACGGGTTGCAGCAATCCGCCCAGCGCGTTGCACACGGAGACGATCCGCTGCATTTCACGCTTCGTCAGCGAGGCGTCCACCGGCAGCGAGAGCGTCTCGTCGGCGGCCCGCTCGGTCTCGGGCAGACAGACATCGCGCCGGAAGCCCGGCATACGGTGCACGGGTGTCTTCACCGGCACCCCGCACGCGACTCCCCTGGCTCTCACGGCCCCAGCGAAGGCGTCCCGGTCGGGTCGCCCGTTGCCCGGCACGCGCACGACGTACTGCTGGTAGGTGTGCCCACCCGCGCTCTCAGGCGTCCGCACGCCCCGCAGCCGCCGGTCGAGATAGGCGGCCCGCTCGCGGCGCTGCGCCACCTCGGCGTACGGCGTCTCGGACTCCCCCTGCTCCAGCACCAGAAACCCGTGCCGCCGCCCGACCTCGTGCAGTCCCGCGACGTCGGCCGGCCGACCGAATCGGTGGACCACCACGACAGCGGCGGTCCGCGGGGTCACCACGGCCTCGACGGCGGCGGGGTCGAGGCAGTACGTCGCGGGGTCGATGTCGGCGAAGACCGGTGTCGCACCGGCCAGGGTCACGGCCTCCGCCACCTCGATGGTCCCGAAGGCCGGCACGATGACCTCGTCACCGGGACCCACGGCCGCGGCCCCGAGCATTCCAGCTGTACCCATGGGTCGCATGCTCATACGGCAAAGTGAACGCAAAGTGACGCGCAACGCAAAAAAGCTGGTCCCCGAACCGAAGTCCGGGGACCAGCTCTCACTATT
>NZ_JBHUDX010000002.1:13410-79528 GCF_042678285.1 Streptomyces caeni | reverse complement strand
ACCGTCCTGCCTTCCGGCGTGATGACCGGCGTGACGACCGCGGTGGGTATGGGCGCCGTGATGATGACCGTGATCGTGGGTTCCGGCGTGATGACCGGCGTGACGAGCGCGGTGGGTATGGGCGCCGTGACGACGACCGGGACCGTGGCTTCCGTGGACGTGACGAGGGCCGCGGTGACCGCGGCGGCTTCCGTGGACGCGAGGAGCGAGGTGCGCGCGGCCCCCGTCGCGATGAGCGCGGCGGCCGCCCCGGTGGCTTCCGGGGCCGCGACGACCGGCGTGGTGGCGGCCGGATCCGTGAGGAGCGAGAGCGCGACCGTGAGCCGATCAAGCGGCTTCCGATCCCGGAGGACGTCACGGGCGAGGAGATCGACAAGGATGTGCGGCAGGAACTGCAGAGCCTGCCCAAGACGCTCGCCGACGACGTCGCCAAGAACCTGGTGATGGTCGCCCGGCTCATCGACGAGGAGCCCGAGAGTGCGTACGGCTACTCCAAGGTGGCGTTGCGTCTCGCCTCCCGTGTTGCCGCGGTACGTGAGGCGGCCGGCTTCGCCGCCTACGCCACCCAGAAGTACGCGGAGGCCCTCGCGGAGTTCCGGGCTGCCCGGCGTATGACCGGGAACGTCGACCTGTGGCCTGTCATGGCCGACTGCGAGCGCGGTCTGGGCCGGCCCGAGAAGGCGCTGGACATGGCCGGTGCGCCCGAGGTGCAGAAGCTCGACAAGGCAGGGCAGGTCGAGATGCGGCTCGTCGCGGCCGGTGCGCGGCGGGACATGGGGCAGCTCGACGCCGCCATCGTGACGCTGCAGAGCCCGGAGCTGGCCTCCAGCTCCATCCAGCCGTGGACCGCCCGGCTGCGGTATGCGTACGCCGACGCGCTGCTTGCCGCGGGGCGGGAGAGCGAGGCGCGTGAGTGGTTCGCCAAGGCCGTCGAGTCCGACAAGGACGGCAGTACGGACGCCTCCGACCGGCTCGCCGAACTGGACGGTGTGGAGTTCGTCGACGCGCTCGACGAGAACACGGGGGACCAGGACGGCCCCGAAGGCGGCCCCGAGGACGAGGAGGACTGACCTCAAAGCTCCGTGCTCAGAGCGTCTCGGGGGGCGCCAGGGCCCGCAGCACCAGCCCCGATGCCGGCTTCGGGCCGAACGACGTCGACTTCCGAGGCATGGTGACGCCCTGCCGGGCCAGCTCGCGTACGACGTCCTCGCGGACCGGGTGCAGCAGAACGGCCGTGCCGCCGTCGCGCTCCGCCTTCTCGACCGTGGCGGCCGTGTCGTGGATGTACGCGATGTGCTCGGGCGAGTCCGGGATGCGCCAGACCTCCTCCAGGAGCGCGGAGTGCAGGACCGTCGCGTCCAGCGTGCGCCAGGCGTCCGGGCGGTCCGCCGGGATCGTACGGGCCAGCAGGTCCGGGGACGGCCGGTCGACGAGGTGGAAGTGGCCGTCGCCGGCGAGCAGGAAGGCGTTGCCGGCGCGGGCCGCGCCGGCGAGCGCGTCCAGTGCGTCGGCGAGCGGGACGCGCAACTCACGCACCCGGAACAGACCCCTGAGGGCGGACAGTGCGTCGGCCACCGGCAGGCGGTGCAGGAGGCGGTGGATGGCGCGGACCCGCAGGGGGTAGCGGGCGGTGTCCACCAGGAGGACCAGGCCGTAGTCCCAGGGGCTGGGGGAGGTGTGCTCCGCGTGTAGGCGTAGATATGTCGCCCAGCGGTGGTGGCCGTCGGCGATCAGCGCCTGGTGGCCGGTCAGATCCGTCTGGATCTCGGTGATCTCGGCCGGGTCCGTGACCGCCCAGAGGCGGTGGCCGAATCCGTCCTCCGTAGTCGTGCACACCAGCGGGGGGCGCTCGGCGGTGCGCTCGATGACTGCCGTCGCGCCGGCCTCGGGCCCGTCGCCGCGGTAGGTGAGCAGCAGGGGTTCGAGGTTGGCGCGGGTCGCGCGCATCAGGGCGGCGCGGTCGGCGACGATGTGCGGCATGACATCCTCGTGGGGGAGGACGACGCCGGCCGTCGGCTCGGACACGCGCAGGGCGCCTATGACGCCGCGTTGCAGCAGTCCCTCGCCGCGCTGCTCGTAGACGTAGAAGCCGGGCTCGGAGTCGGCGGTCAGGACGCCTTCGGCGAGCCAGCGGCGCAGGGTGCGCGCCGCCTGTTCGTTGCGTGCCGCCGGGGTGGGCGCCTGGGGGAGGATCAGGCGGACGATGTTGTGCGGGTCGGCCGACTCCAGGTGGTGCAGCCCGTCGGGCCGTACGACGACGTCGTACGGCGGGGAGGTGACCGCGGCGAGGCTGCGGACGCGGTCGGGGTTGTAGCGCAGGCCCCGGAAAGGGGTCAGGTCAAGGCCCATGCGCGTCGGTACGTTCCTGGGACCTGCAGTCTTCATTGATGCATGGTAAGTGCGCCGGTGCCATGCGCGATGATCGGGGAAGGCGAGCGAACGAGGAGCGATGTGTGATGAGCCAGACCGTCAGGACGCGGACCGACGCCAGCGTGCGACCCCTGAGCGAGGTGTACGACACGGCCCTGCTCGACCTGGACGGGGTGGTGTACGCGGGAGGGAACGCGATCGAGCACGCCGTGGAGTCGCTCGGCAGCGCCCGCGCGGGCGGGATGCATCTGGCGTACGTCACGAACAACGCCCTGCGGACCCCCGAGGCGGTCGCCGCGCACCTGACCGAGCTGGGGATACCGGCCCACGCCTCGGACGTGGTCACGTCGGCGCAGGCGGTCGCCCGGCTCATCAGCGAGCAGGTGCCGACCGGAGCGCGCGTGCTGGTCATCGGCGGTGAGGGGCTGCGTGCCGCGCTGCGGGAACGGGGGCTCGAACCCGTCGAGTCGGCCGACGACGACCCGGTGGCCGTCGCGCAGGGCTACGGCGGGCCCGAGCTTCCCTGGGGGCGGTTCGCGGAGGCGGCCTACGCCATCGCGCGCGGGGTGCCGTGGTTCGCGTCCAACACCGATGTGACGATCCCGAGTGCGCGGGGGATCGCGCCGGGCAACGGCGCGGCCGTGGAGGTGGTACGGCTCGCGACCGGCGCCGAGCCGCAGGTGGCGGGTAAGCCGCTGCCGCCGATGCACCGGGAGACGATCCTGCGGACCGGTGCCGAGCGGCCGCTGGTGGTCGGGGACCGGCTGGACACGGACATCGAGGGCGCGTTCAACGGCGACGTCGACTCGCTGCTGGTCCTCACGGGGGTGACGGACGGCGCCCGGCTGCTCGCCGCCGCGCCGCACCACCGGCCGACGTACGTCGACGCGGACCTGCGCGGGCTGCTGGCCGGACAGCCGGAGGTGGGCGTGGCCGACGGCGGTTTCCGGTGCGGAGGCTGGACGGCGACCGCGGGCGCGGAGCGGCTGGAGCTGCAGGGCGAGGGCGAGGCCCTGGACGGTTTGCGGGCGCTGTGTGCGGCTGCCTGGACGGCGGCGGGCGGGGGCTGCTGTGGCCTGGACGGGAGCAAGGCGCTGGCGCGGCTGGGTCTGTGAGCCGGTACGGACCACGGACGTCGACCCTCTGGCAAGGGTAGGCTAACCTAAGTTCGTGTTGGTTGACGCTCCTACCGAAACCGGCGCGGCGACCGGCGCCGCGCCTTTTCTCCGCCGGGCCACACGGCCCCTCGGGCTCCTGGCCTCGGTGGTGATCCTGACGCTCGTTGCGCTGGCGAGCATCGCGATCGGTGCCAAGGAGCTCTCGCCGGCCCAGGTCTGGCACGGCCTGGTCCACGACTCGGGGACGTACGCCGACCTCGTCGTCGGCGACCGGATCTCGCGCACGGTCCTCGGGCTGCTCGCCGGGGCCGCGCTCGGCCTGTCCGGCGCCGTCCTGCAGGCACTCACCCGCAATCCGCTGGCCGACCCGGGCCTGCTCGGCATCAACGCGGGCGCGTCGGCCGCGGTCGTCACCGCCCTCACCTCCTTCGGCGTCACCAGTCTCAGCGGCTACGTCTGGTTCGCCTTCCTGGGCGCCGCCGCCGTGGGGGCACTGGTGTGGTTCCTCGGCGGCGGCCGCAGCGGCACACCGGCGCGGCTCGCGCTCGCCGGTGCCGCGATCAGCGCCGCTCTCTACGGCTACCTCCAGGCCGTGATGATCATGGATGACGCGGCGCTCGGCACGATGCGCTTCTGGACGGTGGGCTCGCTGGCCTCGGCCACCGACGCGACCATCGTCCAGGTCCTGCCGTTCCTCCTGGCCGGCACGGTCCTCGCGCTGGCCCTCGCCCGTCCTCTGAACGCGGTGGCGATGGGCGACGACACCGCCCGCGCCCTGGGCGCCCACCTGGGACGCACCAGGGCCTTGTCCATGGCCTCCGCCACCGTTCTGTGCGGGGCGGCCACCGCCGCCTGCGGGCCGATCGGGTTCGTCGGGCTGATGGTCCCGCACGCCGTACGGTCCTTCACCGGCCCCGACCTGCGCTGGATCCTGCCGTACGCGGCCGTCCTGTCACCCGTGCTGCTGCTGGGCGCCGACGTCGTCGGGCGCGTCGTCGCCCGGCCCGCCGAGCTTCAGGTCGGCATCGTGACCGCGGTCATCGGCGGCCCGGCCTTCGTCCTCCTCGTACGACGGCGGAGGGCGGCGCGGCTGTGAGGACTCCCCGCACCCACGTCCTGCGCATCCGGGGCGGCCTGTCCGTCCGGATCGACCTGCGCGCCTTCGCGGTCGTCGCCCTGCTCCTGGCCGCCGCGCTGGCCGCCAGCATTCTGCTGATCGGCACCGGGGACTTCCCCGTCCCGGCCGGGGACGTCCTCAGGGCGCTGGCCGGTCACGGCAGCCGGGGCCAGGAGTTCGTCGTCACCGAGCTGCGGCTGCCGCGCGTCCTTGTCGGGCTGCTGGCCGGGGCCTCGCTCGGGCTCGGCGGCGCGCTGTTCCAGTCCCTGACCCGCAACCCGCTGGGCAGCCCGGACGTCCTCGGCCTCGGACAGGGCTCGACGGCGGGCGCGCTCGTGGTGATCGTGCTGTTCTCCGGGAGCGCCGCGCAGGTCGCGGCCGGGGCGCTCGCCGGTGGCCTGGCGACCGGGACCGCCCTGTACCTCGCGGCCTGGAGGCGGGGTGTGCACGGGTACCGGCTGGTCCTGGTCGGTATCGGCGTCTCCGCGGCCGTCACGGCGGTCAACGGCTACCTGCTCACGCAGGCGGACCTCGTCGACGCGGCCCGCGCCGTCCTGTGGACGACCGGTTCCCTGGCGGGCCGCGGCTGGGAGCAGGTATGGCCGCTGCTCGCGCTGTGCGCCGTGCTCGTGCCGGTCGTCCTCGGCCATGCGCGTGCCCTGCGGACGATGGAGATGGGCGACGACACGGCGTACGCCCTCGGGGTGCGTGTCGAGCGCGTACGGCTGTTGCTGATGGTGTGCGCGGTGCTTCTCACCGCCGGCGCCACCGCCGCCGCGGGCCCGATCGGTTTCGTGGCGCTCACCGCCCCCCAGCTCGCCCGCCGGCTCGCCCTCCCCCGCCGCCTCAAGAGTGCCGGAGGCGGTCCCGTGCCCGGACCGAACCTCGGGCCCTCCACGGCCATGGGCGCCACCCTGCTGATCGTCGCGGACTGGACCGCACAACGGGTCTTCGGCGCCGACCAACTGCCCGTCGGGGTGGTCACCGGGTCCCTCGGCGGCGTCTACCTGCTGTGGCTGCTGGTCACCGAACGCCGGGCGGGCCGCATATGAGCGCCGCCGGCGAACCGGGTCCGGGCACCAGCGGCAACAAAGCCAACGACATGGACACCAGCGACATGGACGTCAGCGACACGGACACCGACGACACAAGGAGCCCCGTGCACCGCCTGTCCGCCGACCACGTCACCCTCGCCTACGACCGGCGCGTGATCGCGGAAGGGCTGTCCGTGCGGATCCCCGACCGCTCCTTCACCGTGATCGTCGGCCCGAACGCCTGCGGCAAGTCCACCCTTCTGCGTGCGCTGTCCCGCATGCTCAAGCCGGCCGGGGGACGGGTGCTGCTCGACGGGCGGGTCATCCAGTCGATGCCGGCGAAGCGGGTCGCGCGGACCCTCGGCCTGCTGCCGCAGTCCTCGATCGCGCCCGACGGGATCACCGTCGGCGACCTCGTCAGCCGCGGCCGCTATCCGCACCAGGGGATCCTGCGCCAGTGGTCGGAGGACGACGAGCGGGCCGTGCGGCAGTCGATGGCGCGCACCGGCGTCGCCGAGCTGGCCGGCCGCCCCGTCGACGAACTCTCCGGCGGGCAGCGGCAGCGCGTGTGGATCGCCATGGCGCTCGCCCAGCAGACCCCGCTGCTGCTGCTGGACGAGCCGACCACCTACCTCGACATCCAGCACCAGATCGACGTGCTGGACCTGTGCGCCGAACTGCACGAGGAGGAGGGGCGCACCCTGGTCGCGGTCCTGCACGACCTCAACCACGCCGCCCGGTACGCCACCCACCTCATCGCGCTGCGCGGCGGAGCGGTCGTCGCCGAGGGCGCCCCGGGCGACATCGTCACGGCCGAGCTGGTCGAGGAGGTCTTCGGGCTGCGCTGCCAGGTCATCGACGACCCGCAGACCGGCTCACCGCTGGTGGTGCCGGCCGCGCGCAGCGCGCGCTCACGCATGGTGCCCCGGAAGGAGCCCTGAGCGGGGCGGTGCCCGGGGGCGCGCCCGGTGCGGCTACAGCAGCTTCCGCAGGCGGAACAGGTCCAGCAGGCCCGCCTCCAGGCGCACCCGGCCCGCGCCCCAGGCCTTCGCGAAGTGCAGGTGGCCGTCGACCATCGCCAGCAGATCGTCGCCGGCCATCGCCAGCCTGATCTGGGCCTTCTCGCGCGGCGGCCCCTGGACGGTGTCCAGCACCTCGATCCGGCCGCCCCTGAGGCGGCCGACGAAGGTGATGTCCAGGTCGGTGATGCGGCAGCTGAGCGAGCGGTCAAGCGCCGCGGCCGCGCGGACGTCCCCGTCGGCGCCCGCCAGGTTGTCCGAGAACTTGTCGAGTGCCCTGCGGCACTCCTCGATCGTCGCCATCGCCAGCGACGGTACCCCAGCTCTTCGCGGTAGCGTCGGGGCATGAACGACTCTGTGCCCGGGGCCGGGATCCCGGTGGAAGCAGTGGTGGCGGAGCCGGACGCTCCGGCCGGCTCCGCGTACGAGCCGGAGCACGACCCCGCCGCGCCCGCGCCCCTGAACGTGCCCCGGACGCCCACCGGCAACGCGGACGTCGACGCCTGGCTGGAGCGGCTGGCCGACGCCGACCACCTCGCCACCGACGGGCATGTGGAGGTGTACGAGGATGTGCACCGGGGGCTGCGCGACGCGCTGACCGCCCTCGACGCCCGCCCGGGGCCCCCGGCTCCTCCCTCTCACCCGGCCCCCACCCCGCGGTGAGACCCTTGGGCCGCACCTTTCGATCACCGTACGACCGCAGGAGCTGAACCGAACGTGGCAGGAGTGGCACGCCGCCGTCTCGACGCCGAACTGGTCCGCCGGAAGCTGGCACGCTCGCGGGAGCACGCCGGCCAGCTGATCGCCGCGGGCCGTGTCACCGTCGGCAGGACCGTCGCGACCAAGCCCGCCACGCAGGTCGAGACCGCGGCCGCGATCGTGGTCTCCCGCGACGACAGCGCCCCCGACTACGTCTCGCGCGGCGGCCACAAGCTCGCCGGCGCCCTGAAGGCCTTCGTGCCGCGCGGCCTGGCGGTCGAGGGGCGGCGGGCCCTCGACGCCGGAGCGTCCACCGGAGGCTTCACCGACGTCCTGCTGCGGGCGGGCGCCGCGCACGTCGTCGCCGTGGACGTCGGCTACGGACAGCTCGCGTGGTCTCTCCGCAACGATGAACGCGTCACCGTCAAGGACCGTACGAACGTACGCGAGTTGACGCTCGAAGCGATCGATGGGGAGCCTGTGGATCTTGTCGTGGGGGATCTGTCCTTCATCCCGCTCGGACTGGTGCTGCCCGCCCTGGTGCGGTGCACGAAACCGGACTCCGATCTTGTGGTGATGGTCAAGCCGCAGTTCGAGGTGGGGAAGGAGCGGCTGGGTAGCGGCGGCGTCGTCCGCAGTCCGCAGCTGCGTGCCGAGGCGGTGTGCGGGGTCGCGGAGCGGGCCGCGGAACTGGGGCTCGGGGTGAAGGGCGTGACCGCGAGTCCGCTGCCCGGACCCTCGGGAAACGTCGAGTACTTTCTGTGGCTGCGAGCCGGAGCACCCGCACTGGACCCGGCCGACGTTGACCGTGCAGTGGCGGAGGGGCCGCGTTGACACAGAACCGAGCTCGTACTGTTTTCCTGCTCGCCCACACCGGGCGGCCCGCGGCCGTCCGCAGCGCGGAGCTGGTGGTCAAGGGGCTGCAGCACTGCGGGATCGATGTGCGCGTCCTGGAGGCCGAGGCGGCCGACCTGCCGCTGCCGGACACCGTGGAGCTCGTCAAGGAGGCCACGCCGCAGTGCCTGGACGGCTGCGAGCTGCTGATCGTGCTCGGCGGCGACGGCACCCTGCTGCGCGGTGCCGAGTTCGCCCGCGCCTCCGGGGTCCCGATGCTCGGCGTCAACCTCGGAAGGGTCGGCTTCCTCGCCGAGGCCGAGCGCGACGACCTCGACCGGGTCGTGGACCGGGTGGTGATGAAGGCGTACGAGGTCGAGGAGCGCATGACGGTCGATGTCGTCGTGCACAGGAACGGCGACATCGTGCACACCGACTGGGCGCTGAACGAGGCGGCCGTGCAGAAGGTCTCCGCCGAGAAGCTCCTGGAGGTCGTCCTGGAGATCGACGGGCGGCCGGTGACCGGGTTCGGCTGCGACGGCATCGTGTGCGCCACCCCCACCGGCTCCACCGCGTACGCCTTCTCCGCGGGCGGGCCCGTGGTGTGGCCGGAGGTGGAGGCGCTGCTCATGGTGCCGATCAGCGCGCACGCGCTGTTCGCCAAGCCGCTGGTGACCTCGCCGGACTCCGTGCTCGCCGTGGAGGTGCAGCCGGACACCTCGCACGGGGTGCTGTGGTGCGACGGGCGGCGCATGGTGGAGCTGCCGCAGGGGGCACGGGTCGAGGTGCGGCGGGGCGCGGTGCCGGTGCGGCTGGCGAGGCTGCACCACGCCTCGTTCACGGACCGGCTGGTGGCCAAGTTCGCGCTGCCGGTGTCGGGATGGCGCGGGCGTCCGCACTGACCGCCGCAGGAGCCGGCACCGGCCCCCGCGGGGGGTGCCGGTGCCGCGCGCGGCGTCCCTCCCGGGGGTGATTTGGACCCTCGGCGCCTTTCTGTCACCTGCCGCTTCGCACCGGCGCACCGGGGGCCGTCGCACATCCGCGCCCCGACCTCGTAAGGTCGTGTCCGTGTTGGAGGAGATGCGGATACGGTCGCTCGGAGTCATCGACGACGCGGTCGTCGAGCTGTCGCCCGGCTTCACCGCCGTGACCGGTGAGACGGGCGCGGGCAAGACCATGGTCGTCACCAGTCTCGGCCTGCTGCTCGGCGGTCGCGCGGACCCGGCGCTCGTACGGATCGGTGCGAAGAACGCGGTCGTGGAGGGGCGGATCGCCATGCCCGAGGGCGCCCCCGCCGCCGTCCGCGCCGAGGAGGCCGGGGCGGAACTCGACGACGGTGCGCTGCTCGTCAGCCGCACCGTTTCCGCCGAGGGGCGCTCGCGGGCGCACCTGGGCGGGCGTTCCGTGCCCGTCGGCGTGCTCGCGGAACTGGCCGACGAACTGGTCGCCGTGCACGGGCAGACCGACCAGCAGGGCCTGCTCAAACTGTCCCGGCAGCGGCAGGCGCTCGACCGGTACGCCGGCGACGCCGTCGCGGTGCCGCTCACCAAGTACGGGGAGGCGTACCGCCGACTGCGGACGGTCGCCGCCGAGCTGGAGGAGATCGGCACGCGGGCGCGTGAACGGGCGCAGGAAGCCGACATGCTGCGCTTCGGACTCGACGAGATCGCCGCCGTTCAGCCGCGGCCCGGCGAGGACGTGGAACTGGCCGAGGAAGCCGAGCGGCTCGGGCACGCGGAGGCGCTCGCGTCGGCGGCGACGGCCGCGCACGCGGCGCTGGCGGGCAATCCGGAGGATCCCGAGGGCGTCGACGCGGCCACGCTGGTCGCCGGCGCGCACCGGGCCTTGGAGGCGGTGCGCTCGCACGACCCGGCGCTGGCCTCACTCGCCGACCGGATCGGGGAGATCGGGATCCTGCTGGGCGATGTGGCCGGGGAACTGGCCGGGTACGCCGACGACCTGGACGCCGATCCGCTGCGGCTGGCCGCCGTCGAGGAGCGGCGGGCCGCCCTCAACGCGCTGACCCGCAAGTACGGCGAGGACGTGGGCGCCGTGCTGGCGTGGGCCGAGCACAGCGCCGCGCGGCTGACCGAACTCGACGGCGACGACGAGCGGATCGAGGAGCTGACCGCCGAGCGGGACGCGCTGCGCGGCGAACTGGGCGCTTACGCCCGAGAACTGACGGACGCGCGGACGGAGGCCGCCGAGCGCTTCGCCGCCGCCGTCACCGCCGAGCTGGCCTCCCTCGCCATGCCGCACGCGCGCGTGTCGTTCGCGATCCGGCAGACGGACGATCCCGACGGCGTCGAGATCGGCGGACGTACGGTCGCGTACGGACCCTCGGGCGTCGACGAGGTCGAACTGCTCCTCGCACCCCACCCCGGCGCGCCGCCCCGGCCCGTCGCCAAGGGCGCGTCCGGCGGTGAGCTGTCGCGCGTGATGCTCGCGGTGGAGGTCGTGTTCGCGGGCACGGACCCCGTGCCGACCTACCTCTTCGACGAGGTCGACGCGGGCGTCGGCGGCAAGGCGGCCGTGGAGATCGGCCGCCGCCTCGCCCGGCTCGCGAAGACCGCGCAGGTGGTGGTCGTCACCCATCTGCCCCAGGTGGCGGCGTTCGCCGACCGGCAGCTGCTGGTGGAGAAGACGAACGACGGATCGGTGACGCGCTCGGGGGTGAAGGTCCTTCAGGGCGAGGAGCGGATCCGTGAACTGTCCCGGATGCTCGCGGGCCAGGAGGACTCCCAGACGGCCCGGGCCCACGCGGAGGAACTGCTGGCGACGGCCAGGGCGGACCTGTAGGAGGGGCGGCACAGGGGCTGCCGTAGGGTGACGGGATGATCAGCCGTATGCGCCGGACCGTCTCGTTCGCCCTGTCCGCGACCGTCGCCCGGGCCGCGACGGCCGGCCTGCGCGCCGTCGCGCCGGGCGGTGACGGACGCTGGCAGCGGACGAACCACGCCGGGCGGACCGTTGGGCTCCACTCCGGGCCCGCCGTGGCGGCGGCGGCCGTGCTCGCGGCGGGACGCGTCCACCCCGCCGCCGCGGCCGCCGTGCTCGTCGCCGGGGCCTGCGGCGCCTACGACGACATCGCCGGCGCCGGTGACCCGCGGCGTGGGTTCCGGGCACATCTGTCCGCACTGGGGCACGGCGAAGTCACCAGCGGCGCGGTGAAGCTGTTCGGGATCTCGGCCGGGGCGCTCGTCGCCGGGGCCGCGCTCAAGCAGCGGCCGCTGGACAAGGTGCTTGCCGGTGTCGTGATCGCGGGGGCCGCCCATCTCGTCAACCTCGTGGACGTACGGCCGGGACGCGCCGCCGGTACCGTTCTCGCGCTGGGCGCCCCCGGGCTGGTGCGGAAGGGACCGGCCGGGGAACTGTCCGCCGCCGCGATGGGGGCCGCGGGCGCCGTCCTCCCCGACGATCTCGGGGAGCGTGCGATGCTCGGCGACACCGGGGCGCACGCCCTCGGCGCCCTTCTCGGCACCGCCATCGTCACCGGAGCGGGCCGGGCCGGACTTCTCGCCCACGCGGCGGCGCTGACGGCCGCGGCGGTGTACGGGGAGAAGGTGAGCGAGGCGGCCAGGTCGTGGGGCACGGGGTGACCCGCCCCACGGGTCCCGCCGGTCCCACGGGTCCCGCCGGTCCGGCCGGTCCGGCCGGTACCGCTGGTTCCTGCTGGTTCCCGCGGGTCCCGCCGGTCCCACGGGTCCCGCCGGTCCGGCCGGTCCGGCCGGTACCGCTGGTTCCTGCTGGTTCCCGCGGGTCCCGCCGGTCCGGCCGGTCCCGCCGGTCTACGGGTCCTGCCGGTCCCACGGCCGGTCCCACGGGCCCCGCTGGTTCCGGCAGGTCCGGCCGGTCCCACGGGTCCCGCCGGTCCCACGGGTCCCGCCGGTCCCACGGGTCCCGCCGGTCCGGCCGGTACCGCTGGTTCCGGCAGGTCCGGCCGGTCCCACGGGTCCCGCTGGTTCCGGCCGGTCCGGCCGGTCCCACGGGTCCCGCTGGTCCCCGCCGGTCCCACCCGCCCGGACGCCACCCGAATCCCCTCCGTCCCTCACCCGAGTGAGTGACCGTGTCCGCCTCCGGGCGCCCGGTCCGCCGTCGGCGCGCACGTCCGCCGTTGCCGCAACACCCGCGCGCCCTGGCATCCTTGAGTCATCCGCCGAGCACCTCGCGCGGTCCAGTCCACCGCGTGAACCTTCTGTACGTTTCTTCGTGACCGTCCAGACGCCGAACCAGGAGCCCCGGCCACGTGAGCCTTGCGAGCAGCCACTCACCGCACGGCCGGCCGCCGCTGCGCACCGTGCAGGTGCTCGGCGGCGGCAGCGCGGGCAGCAGCGGGCACGTGCGCTCGTTGGCCTCGGGCCTGGTGGCCCGGGGCGTCAGCGTGACCGTGTGCGCCCCCACCGAGGCCGAACGCACCTACGGGTTCTCCGGCGTCGGCGCGCTGCACGTGCCCGTGCCCCGCAGCACGGACCCCGCCTCCCTGGCCGCGCTCCGCCTCGCCTGCGGTGACGCGGACCTGGTGCACGCCCACGGACTGCACGCGGCTCTGCGCGCCGCGCTGGCCCTCGGCGGCCTGCGCACCCCGCTCGTCGTCACCTGGCACACCCGCGCGCACGCCGAGGGCGCCCGCGCCCATCTGGTGCGCCTCCTCGAACGCCGGGTGGCCCGGGCCGCGTCGGTCGTGCTGGGCACCTCCTCCGACCTCGTCGACCGGGCCCGCCGTCGCGGCGCCCGCGACGCCAGGCTCGCCGCCGTCTCCCTCCCGGTGCCGCGCACCCCGGCCGAGCACGACGACCCCGAACGCAGGCACCCCAAGATCCTCGCCGAACTCGGCGCCACCGGCCGTCCGTTGCTCATGACCGTCGGTACCCTCGACCGGCACCGCGGGTACGACGTGCTGCTCGACGCCTCCCGCGCCTGGCGCCGCCTCGACCCGCTGCCCCTGGTCGTGATCGCCGGGGAGGGGCCGCTGCGGACGGTGCTGCAGCGGCGCATCGAGGTCGAGGAGCTGCCCGTGCGGCTGGTCGGGCGGCGCGAGGACGTGGCCGACCTGCTCGCAGCCGCCGACATCGCGCTGCTGACGAGCAGTTGGGAGTCCCGGTCCGTACTGGCCCAGGAGGCCCTGCACGCGCGCGTCCCGCTCGTCGCCACCGACGTCGGCGGCACCCGGGAACTGGTCGGCGACGCCGCCGAACTCGTCCCGTACGGTGACGCACAGGCACTGGCCCGTTCCGTGGTACGGCTGCTGGACGACCCGAAGCGCCGCCGGCTGCTGCGCGACAAGGGCACACGCCAGGCCGCCGGCTGGCCGACCGAGGACGAGACCGTGGCCCAAGTTCTCAGCGTATATGACGAGTTGACCCAGGCACGGCCCATCGTCTGAGCGGGTCCGGCGAGGTCCGGTGCGGTCCGCCGGCGCCCGTAGGGGCCCGGGGCGGTGTCGACATGCGGCTGCGCCGTGCGGGCGCGGCCGGTCTCCCCCGAGCCCTCAGCCACGTTCGAGCAGAGGGCACCCGCATCGCACCCGCAGATGAAGCACCGGACGTCCCGCGGAGCGCTCAGGGCACGTGCCGGCGCGCCCGCAGCGCCAGGCTCAAGGCCAGCACCGCCTGCGGGTCGTCGAGGTCCGTGCCCAGCAACTCGCCGATGCGGGCCAGCCGGTTGTAGAGGGTCTGCCGGTTCAGGTGCAGTTCGCGGGCCGTCTCCGCCTTGCGGCCCGCGTGCGCCAGATACGTCTCCAGCGTGGGCAGCAGCGGCGGCCGGGAGCGGCGGTCGTGATCGAGGAGCGGGCCGATCGCGCGGTCCACGAAGGCCGCCAGGTCCGGATGGTCGCGCAGCCGCCACAGCAGGAGGTCGATGTCGAGGCGACGGGCGTCGTACCAGGGCCGCTCCGGGAGCCCCTGCGCCGCCGTCGCCGTTTCCGCCGCGTGCCGCAGGCCCGCCGAGGCCGCCGCCCAGCCGCCCGCGACACCGACCACCACGACCGGCGGCGGCGCGCCCTGCCGCCGCATCCCGGCCCGTTCCACGCCCGCCCGCAGCGCCCCGGCCACCCGGTCGGCGACCGCGGAGCGCTCCGACTCCGAGCGCAGGCCCAGCAGCAGCGGGACCCGGCCCTCCACCGGTCGTACGCCGAGCAGGACGGGCACGCCCACCGAGCTCAGCTCCTCGGCCACCGCCCGCGCCAGCACCGCCCAGCCACCGCCGGCCGGGGACAGACCGTCCGCCAGCCGCATCACCACCGGCAGCAGAGGGCTCCTGCCGGGCTTGAAACCCAGCACCCCGGCCTGGGCGGGCGCGTCCTCCGCGGCGATGCGGCCCTCGGCGAGGTCAGTGAGGAAGTCGCCGCGTCCGCGCGCCGCCAGCTCCTCCTCCTGCCGGGCCTGCATCAGCACCACGGCGAGGATGCCCGCGGCCCGCTCGGCGGCGATCCGGTGCACCGGGGCCACGGGCGCGCTGACCGGCAGCAGCACGAGCCGGGCCCGCACGGCACTCGCGCCGGCTCCGCCTCCGGGCACGTCCACCAGGGTCGTGCCCGCCGGGGGCGCGTCCTTGTGCTGGCCGCGCAGGCCCTCCCACACCTGGAGCGGGTCCGTGTCCGCCGGACCGGATCCGGCGGCGTACAGCAGCCGTCCGTCGGCGGTCTCCAGGAACACCGGGTTGCCGCTGAAGTCGGCCAGGATCCCGAGCACCTGGGGCACCCCGCCCCCGCCCAGCAGCGCCTCCGTGCAGCGGCGGTGCACCTCCTCGGCCCGCTGGAGCAGTGCGTAGTGGCCGTTGACGATCTCGGTGTGGATCTCCTCCGTCACCGTCACGAACGGCACCTGGCGATGCAGCTGCACCAGCGGCAGACCGGCCGCCCGCGCCGTCTCGACCAAGGCGGCGGGCAGCCGGGTGAAGCGCGGGCCCAGCTCCACGACCAGGGCGGCGATCCCCCGCTCGGCCAGCGTCCGCACGAACGCGCGCTGGTCGGCGGGGCGGGTGCCCAGGCCGTACCCGGTGGTCAGGAGCAACTCGCCGCCCTTGAGCAGCGAGGCGATGTTCGGTACCTCGCCCGCGTGCACCCAGCGCACCGTGCGGTGCAGCCGGTCGGCGGCGGCCACCACCTCCGGCAGCCCGCTGCGCAGCCCGGGCAGCTCCAGCGCCCGCTGCACGGTGATCCCGCTGTCCGGGGCGCCCTGGGGGTCGAAACGGCTGTCCATGCGGTGACGCTACCTGCGCGGATGCCCCGAGCACACCCGCCGGCCCCGGTGACGCCCCGGGCAGCGGGAGGGGGCAGTGCCGCAAGGCCCGGTTCGGCCGCCCGCGGCGTCCGGCGAGAGGTCCTGACAGCTCCGCCACGAGGACCTTCCGGCGCCTTGCACCGACCGACCGCACCGGACACTGCCCCGTCCCCCACTCCCTCCTGCCCTCTCCATGTCAGGCCGGCGCGATGTTGTGGTTGTAGCGGAACACGTTGTCCGGGTCGTAGCGGCGCTTGACCCGTGCCAGGCGGTTGAGGTTTCCGGTGCCGAGGCCGGCCACCACCCGGTCCCTGCCCTCGTCACCGACCAGGCTCACGCGGACCGCTCCGGTGCGCCAGGGCCGGACGTCGTCGCGCAGGTCCCCGGCCCACTGCAGGACCCGCAGGTCGTCCGCCGGGTTCTCCCAGACGCCGCACGCGTGCACGGCCCAGGCCGCGCCCTGGTGGGGGACCGGGTAGCCGGGGCATCCCGTGCCGCCGAGGGGGAACAGCATCTGCCGGCAGGCCGTGGGGACGGGCATCGTGCGCGCCCGGGCGCAGAAGGCGTCGATCAGCTCGTCGGGCAGGCCGGTCAGATACCCGGCCCGGCAGTGGTTCCGCAGCCCGGGCGGATCATCGAGCATGCACTGCACGTCGGCGTACGGCACGGCGGCCACCACCTCCGCCTCGTGCGGCAGCGCCAGCAGCGGCCGGACGAGCTCGCGCAGGGCGGCCCGGCCGCCGGCGTAGGTGACCAGCACGGCGCACAGCAGCGTCCCAACGAGATGGTCGGGGACGAACGGCTCGGGCGGCCCGGTCAGGTACAGCGCGGCGCCGCCCGCCTCGGGCGGCCCGGTGGCCATCAGGTCGCGCTGCACCCGGATCGCCTCCGGGCCCGCCTCGGGCCTCACCAGCACCAGGGCGACGCAGAACTCGGGCAGCTCGTGGAGCCTCAGCGTGAGCGCGGTGGCGACGCCGAAGTTCCCGCCGCCGCCGTGCAGGGCCCAGAACAGCTCGGGGTCGTCCTCGGCACTCGCGTGGACGGTGGTGGCGTCCGCGGTCACCAGTTCGACATCGAGCAGGTTGTCGACGGCCGGCCCGAAGGCCCGGTCCAGCCAGCCGCTGCCACCACCGAGGACGAAGCCGGCGACCCCCGCTGCCGAGTAGCGGCTGCCGGTGGTCGCGAGGGCGTGCGGCTGGGTGACGCGGTCCAGATGGCCGGTCGGGGTGCCGCCCTCGACCCGTGCCGAGGCGGAGCCGGGACGGACCGCGACCCGGTGCATCCGGCGCAGGTCCACGACCACGCCGTTGTCGTTGACCGCCATGCCCGCGATGCAGTGGCCGCCGCCGCGGACGGCGATCTTCAGGTCCAGGTCCCTGGCGAAGCGCACGGACCGGACGACGTCGGCCGTTCCCGCGCACTGCGCGATCACGGCCGGACGGCGGTCGATCAGCGCGTTGAAGACAGTGCGGGCCAGGTCGTAGCCCGGATCACCGGGCGCGAGGACGTCGCCCGCCAGGTCCGCGCGGAGCGCGGCGAGCGCCGCGCCCGCCGTCGAAAGGGGGGCCATGGCAGCCGCCCCCTTCCAGCCGGGGACAGGACTTCCTCCAGCTTAGTGGTCGGCGCTCGAAGTCCTTCGGGGGTTGACGCTGAGGGAGCTCCCGTGCCAGGTGGTGGCGTGGAACCCGGCCGAAGGGCGAGTTGACCTTCAAGTTGGATGAACGTCGACAATCGGGGCCATGGACGGCACCACGGAACTACTCAGCATCAGCGCCTTCGCGCGGCGGGTTGGTCTCGCTCCGAGCGCCCTGCGCTTCTACGACGACTGCCGCGTCCTGCGGCCGGCGTGGGTCGATGGGGCGACGGGATACCGCTTCTACAGTCCTGCTCAGGAGGCCCGTGCCGCTCTCCTGCGCAGTCTGCGAGAAGCGGGACTGCCGCTGGCTGAGGTCACCGTGGTGCTCGACGGGCCCGAGCGCGAGGGCCGAGAGGTGCTGGAGCGGCACTTGGAGAGGATGCGGGACCAGACGCAGAGGGCCAAGGTCGCCATCGCCGTGGCACTGCGTTCCCTCTCGACTGCCGAAAGCATGACGGAAGCGCGAATCGGCGGCGTGGAGTTGGCCAGCGCTGTCCGCCAGGTGGTGCCGGCCGCGGCTTCCGACGTTGCACTCCCTGCGCTGGGTTGCGTCCTCATCGAGATCGATGAGGACGAGGTGCGTCTGGTGGCTACCGATCGCTATCGCCTGTCGATGCGAGTCTTGAGGCCGGCGGCGCTCGACGGAGGGCCCTGCCGCCTGCTGGTGCACGCGGCTGACCTGATCGAGTTCGGGCAATGGGCGGCGCGAGTCCACGACGTCACCATCCAGGTCGGACCGGACGGCGCCCGCGCACGCAGTACGGCAGAGTCCCGTGTCCTGGTGACGACCGATGACCTGTTCCCTGCCTACCGCGAGATGCTCTCGGCTCTGGCCCCGCCCGAATACCGCGTGATCGTGGATCGCCTGGCCCTGCGTGACGCGGTCAGCAGTCACGGCGACGCTGCACGCATCGCTCTGAACTTCGCGGGCGACGAGTTGGTCGTCTCTCTGGCCGACCACTCCAACGCCGCCACCCTGCCCGCAGTCTGCCATGAAGACCTGCCCCAGCGGATCGGTTTCGATCCTGCCGTCCTGGCCCCCGCGCTGGAGGCCAGTGTCGGGCCCGACGTCCTGTTGGAGATCTCCGCCGTCGATCGGCCTGTCGTGGTGCGTTCCGCGGACCAAGGCAGCTTCACCACGCTGATCATGCCCGTCGCCCTCAACACCTCCAGCTGATCCTCCTCACCACCGCACCCCCATCACCTCAGGAGAACCGTGACCGTCCCCGAGAACATCGTCGTGCAGCTGTGCACGCAGGGTATGCAGGCCGAGGCCGAAGGACGAGACGTCCGAGCACGGGACCTGTTCCTTCAAGCCTGGGAAGCGGCCGAGGACCACTACGACGCCTGTATCGCCGCGCACTACCTCGCCCGGCACCAGCCGACCCCGCAGGAGACTCTGCGCTGGAACCAGGAATGCCTGACCCGGGCCGACAAGGTCGGTGACGACCGTGTCCGCGGCTTCTACGCGTCCCTTCACGGCAACATGGCCCGGGCCCACCGGGACCTGGGCCAGATCGAGCAGGCCCGCGAACACTTCGAGTCCGCCGCCAAGCACATCGACGACGTCCCAGCCGGCCCCCACCAGCAATGGCTCCGCTACCGCATCGCCGCAGGGCTGCGTGCCACCGCCCGGCCCGCACCACAGCAGCACGAAGACCCGGTCCGTGAACTCCTCACCACGCTCTGCACGCGCACGGACCTCGAAGCCCTGAGCCTGCTGCTGCCCCCGTACATGGGCAGCCTCGGCACCCCCGAGGACGAGGAACGCATCACCACCGCCCTGCGCATGCTCCACGCCGAGCGTCGCCTTCCCGACGAAGAACAGGCCGCCCTCAGCCACGCGATCAAGAGCCGGTCCGCCGCGTGAACGCCCCCGATCCTCGGTGACACGCGAGCCCCGAGCGTAGGCCACCGGCCGCCTTCCGGGGCGCCGACGAACCTTCAACAATCACGATGGCCCGCCGACCTGACGGTCGGCGGGCCATCAACATGCCGGTCACTACCGCTCTTCCTGCCTCCTTGAAGATCCAACGAAGCGGAAGGAAGAGCGGGGGCCGTCGAAATCATTCAGGCTCATCAGCCTGCCGCAGGATCCGGGGGACAGGCACGTGGCCATACTCGCTGCCGTGACGGTGGTGCTGACCGCCGCCGAGCGCCACCGACTGAAGAAGATGGCTTACGGGCACAAGACTCCACACCAAGCCCGGCAGCGTGCCGCAGTCGTCCTCCTTGCGGCACGTGGCCGGAGTAACGCCAGGATCGCTGCCGAGACCCACCTGCACGTGGACACGGTCCGGACCTGGCGCGGCCGGTTCGCCCACGGCGGGCTGCCGACCCTGGCCGACCGCAAGCACTCCGGGCGCCCCGCCCGTTTCACCCCCGTGCAGGTCGCCGAGGCCAAGGCGCTGGCCTGCCAGCTGCCCGCCGAGACCGGCGTGCCGTTGTCGCACTGGTCCTGCCCAGAGCTGGCCGCCGAGCTGACCGCGCGCGGGATTACCGATACCGTCTCCGCGTCCACGGTGCGCTGCTGGTTGCGCGAGGACGCGCTCAAGCCCTGGCAGTACCGGTCCTGGATCTTCATCCGTGACCCGGACTTCCGCGTCAAGGCCCAGCGTGTCCTGGACCTGTACGCCCGCACGTTCGAGGGTGTCCCGCTGGGCGAGGACGAGTACGTCGTCTCCAGCGACGAGAAGACCTCCGTCCAGGCGCGCTGCCGCTGCCATCCGACCCTGGCTCCGGGCCGGGCCAGGGCGATGCGCGTAAACCACGAGTACGGCCGCGGCGGCGCGTTGGCCTACCTGGCCGCCTACGACGTCCACCGCGCGAAGGTCTTCGGCCGCTGCGAGCCGAAGACCGGCATCGTCCCCTTCATGGCCCTGGTCACCCAGGTCATGACCACCGAGCCCTACGCGAGCGCCGGACGCGTCTTCTGGATCGTCGACAACGGCTCCTCCCATCGGGGGAAGAAGGCCGTCGACCGCCTGACCAAGGCGTTTCCGAACGCGGTCATGGTCCACACCCCTCTACACGCCTCCTGGACCAACCAGATCGAGATCTTCTTCTCGATCGTCCAGCGCAAGGTCGTCCAACCCAACGACTTCACGGACCTCACCCAGGTCCGAGACCGGCTCCGAGCATTCGAAGACCGCTACAACGCCACGGCACAGCCGTTCCAGTGGAAGTTCACCACCTCCGACCTGGACGATCTGCTGGCCCGGCTCGACCGACACACACCAGTCGACCGACAAGAAGAATCCTCCGTCGCCCTGGCAACCTGATCAACCCCCGAAGGACTTCGAGAGTCGACCACTTAGCCGGGCGGGCAGCCCCCTACCGGCCGCCCGAGGAGCGGGCCGCCGGCTCACGCACGCACGGCCGGAAGGCGTAGAGGGTCGCGCTACCGCCGCTCGGCGTAGCTGCGTATCTCAGTCCGGAACTGGCGCTCGAGAGCCCACGGTGCGAGAGGCACCAGCGAGGCGATGAAGGCGATCCCCACCGTTCGCCACGGCCAGTCCAGCGCCCTGCGCACGAGGGGCAGGAGGAGCAGATAGACGGTGAAGACGGTGCCGTGCGTCGCACCGATCACGGCGACCGCGGACGCGCCGGCACCGGTGAGGTAACGCACCAGGACCAGCACCAGGAGAGCGGGCAGCAAGGTCCCCTCGGCGACCGCCACCAGCCGGAATATCTGCAGTACGGCGAAGAGCCGCGCGCTGTATGTGGACATCTCGAACGGCCCGTTCCCTCCCATCCCTCCCACCGGCACAGCTGTTCGGTCACCATAGCGACCGGTGGAGGCGCCCGACCCACCAGGTCCCGGAAGACGGCCGGCGACTACGACTACGCAGAGCGGTCGTATGCGGACCCTGCCCTGCCCGGGTTGACGGGTGCAGGTGACCCCGTCCCCATCGAGCCTGATCGGGGGGACGCCTATGCGGGCCGCACGCAGCCCCGTACACATGGGCCCTCGGTCCGCAGCCCGCGCGCCCGGCGGCACGGCCCCCGCAGCCCCCGCAATGCCGCCTGTCGGTCGGCCCGGCCGGACCAGCGCCCACACGGAGCAAGTCGGCACCTCCCCCAACCGACCGCCGGTGATCGCCAGCCGGGACACCTCTGACTCGGCCGCCTCCGACTGCTCACGCAGCGCCGCCCGCCTGCAAATTGAGGGCGAAGAGATCCTCGACGGCTTCCCCCGCCCTGTGGTGGGGTCAGCTGTCCGCCGGACGGAGGCCGGCCTGCATGGCCGCGTCGGCGACCAGGTTGAACGCACGGTCGATCGTCTCGGCCGGCTCGGCGAGTCCGCCCTCGATCCAGGTGCGGATGGCGGTGATCATCATGCTCGCGATCATCGCGGCCAGCAGGGGCAAGGGCACGGCAGGCGTGAAGGCGGGCGGAACGCGGGCGGCCATGCGCTCGGCGAACAGGGCGGTCAGCTCGTCGTGCAGCGCGCTCAGGAACAGGGCCAGGCCGCGTCCTCTGGCCAGCGCCTGATACAGATCGGTGTTGGCGCCGATGTGACGGAACAGGGCGAGGCTGGGATTCGCCGACGCGGCTGGAGCAGGAGGCGACAGAGATCAACACCCAAAGCATGAATGTCATGCACGGTTCCCTTCGCCGCTGGCCACTGACTCCCCACTGCCTGGGGGTTCCGACGCTGGTCCCGACGGTCTGTCCACGGTTCTGCCCCACGGGTGTGATTCCTCCGGGCTGTCCCGTTCACTCGGTCTCCGTGAGCTGCGTGAGAGACGGTCGGAGCCGGTGCGCGAGTGCGGTGTCCCAGAGTTCGATCTCAGCTGTGAGCAGGCTGACTGCCGCCTTGAGCGCCCTGCGAAGTTCTTGCTCGGCCAGCGAGTGGACGAGTGTCGCTTCCAGAGGTGCTGTCAGGTCATCGGGCAGCAGATGGGCGCCCTTGGCGTAGGACGCGGGGTGGCCCAGGCGGAGGCAGGTCAGGGTGATCAGGTGGTCGCGCAAGGCGCTGATCCAGTGCTCGGCCTGCCAGCTCCGGCTTCTTTCGATGCAGGTCCGGGCGTGCAGCGCGTGGTGCCAGGACAGCCCGATCAGCGTGTCCGGGTCGGGTGTGGCGAAGGGGTCGAGGTCCGCTGTCCGGCCGAAGACCGTGTGCCATTGAGGGCCGCGCGGGCCGAACGCGGGTTCCGGGGAGAAGGTGAGGTCGACCTCCAGCCAGTCGGGGAGGAGAAAGACCCGGATGGTGCTGGGCGGCGATGCCAGGTCCCAGTGGTGCAGGGCACCGAACTCGTCGTAGAGCCGTTTGGTCCAGGAATCGACTTCCGGAGCGAGATCGCCGCGGACGGCGAGGACCAGGTCGATGTCCGACCAGTCGTCGCCTTGCCCGGCAGCGTGTGAACCGGTGAGTGCGGCGCCTGTGACGGAACTGTCGGTCCTGGCGAGGTCGAGCAGGCGTTCCCGGACGTGATCCTTTTTGTGAGAAGGCAGCATCGGCTCCTGTCCCTGTCCTGTACACGAAGAGGGGAAACCACTCGTCCACGGAGCATGATTTCCATCCCCGTGTCCCATGGGCCACGCGGTGGCCACCACTGATGGGAAGTGGCCACGCGTTGGGGGAACCTGCACACCGCTCAGCCCCCGTAAGCCCCCGAAGCCGTAAGCCGCAGTGCCGTGTCGATCAGCGGGACGTGGCTGAACGCCTGCGGGAAGTTGCCGACCTGTCGCTGCAGGCGGGGGTCCCACTCCTCGGCGAGCAGGCCGAGGTCGTTGCGCAGGGCCAGCAGCTTCTCGAAGAGCTTGCGGGCCTCGTCCACGCGGCCGATCATCGCGAGGTCGTCGGCCATCCAGAACGAGCACGCGAGGAACGCGCCCTCGTCGCCCGGGAGCCCGTCCACGCCCTCCTCCTCCCCGGAGGTCGGGTAGCGCAGGATGAAGCCGTCCGGGGTGGACAGCTCCCGCTGGATCGCCTCGATGGTGCCGATCACGCGCTTGTCGTCCGGAGGCAGGAAGCCCATCTGGGGGATCAGCAGCAGGGAGGCGTCCAGCTCCCTGGACCCGTACGACTGAGTGAAGGTGTTGCGCTCCTTGTCGTAGCCCTTCTCGCACACGTCCCGGTGGATCTCGTCGCGCAGGTCGCGCCACTTCTCCAGCGGGCCGTCCGCGTCCCCGGACTCGATGAGCTTGATCGTGCGGTCGACCGCGACCCAGGCCATCACCTTGGAGTGCACGAAGTGGCGCCGAGGCCCGCGCACCTCCCAGATGCCCTCGTCGGGCTCGTCCCAGTGCTGCTCCAGGTAGCGGATCAGCTTGAGCTGGAGCAGGGCCGCGTAGTCGTTGCGGGCCAGGCCGGTCATGTGGGCCAGGTGCAGGGCCTCGGTGACCTCTCCGTACACGTCCAGCTGCAGCTGGTGCGCCGCGCCGTTGCCGACGCGCACCGGTGCCGACTGCTCGTAGCCGGGCAGCCAGTCGAGTTCCGCCTCGCCCAGTTCCCGTTCCCCGGCGATGCCGTACATGATCTGCAGGTTCTCGGGGTCGCCGGCCACGGCGCGCAGCAGCCACTCGCGCCAGGCGCGGGCCTCATCGCGGTAGCCGGTGCGCAGCAGCGAGGAGAGGGTGATGGCGGCGTCGCGCAGCCATGTGTAGCGGTAGTCCCAGTTGCGGACGCCGCCGATCTCCTCGGGCAGCGAGGTCGTGGGCGCCGCCACGATGCCGCCCGTCGGCGCGTAGGTGAGGGCCTTGAGCGTGATCAGGGAGCGGATGACCGCCTCGCGGTAGGGGCCGTGGTACGTGCACTGCTCCACCCACTCGCGCCAGAAGTCCTCGGTCGCCTCCAGCGACTGCTCGGGCTCCGGCAGCGGCGGCGGCTCCTTGTGCGAGGGCTGCCACGAGATCGTGAACGCGATCCGGTCACCGGGCGCGACCGTGAAGTCCGCGTACGTGGTCAGCGACTTTCCGTAGGTCTCGGCGTGGGTGTCGAACCACACGGAGTCGGGCCCGGCGACGGCGACCGTGCGCCCCTCGTGCCGGTGCACCCAGGGCACCACCCGCCCGTAGGAGAACCGCATCCGCAGCGCGGAGCGCATGGGCACCCGGCCGGTGACGCCCTCCACGATCCGGATCAGCTGCGGGGCGCCGTCGCGGGGCGGCATGAAGTCGGTGATCCGGACCGTGCCGCGCGGGGTGTCCCACTCGGACTCCAGGATCAGGGACTCACCGCGGTAGGTCCGCCGGGTCGCGGCCGGCGGCCGGGCGTCCGCCGCGTGGGCCGGCCCCAGGCGCCAGAACCCGTGCTCCTCCGTGCCGAGCAGGCCCGCGAAGACGGCATGGGAGTCGAAACGGGGCAGGCACAGCCAGTCCACGGTGCCGTCCCGGCAGACCAGCGCCGCGGTCTGCATGTCTCCGATGAGTGCGTAGTCCTCGATACGCCCGGCCAATGCAACTCCAGTCGAACGGCCATGTCGCCCTGGCAGGGGCGGTCGGTCTTGCGGTCATGGGGTGTGTGGGAAACGCGTTGCCCACCGACCCATTCGTAAATGGTGCAGTCGATGTTCAACGAACTGACGAGCCCTTGTTGTTCCGGCACGTGCGGGGGTGGTGCCGTTTTCCGGGACCGCTCGGCAGTGAGTGTCCGAGCAGGATACGACGCACGTGGGGGATCCGCGTGCCGCTCCGGGCAACGAGACTGGTCCGAACGAGTGGGGCACGGGTGACCCGTCGCGGATACGTGGTGACGCATGTGCGGAGCGTGGCCGGGAGCGCCCCTGCCGAGGCGCTGATACCCTGGTAGCCCGTGGACCGGTGGGCACGAAACCCCCGAACCGCAGCGACGGCACCCCCGGAAACCCTTTGGGGGGTGATTCGTATCGCACCCCATACCGCGACCACGGGAGCCCCCTCTTGGCCATGCCGCCCACTGTTTTTCGAAACAGCACAGCCACGACGACCAAGCACATCTTCGTCACCGGGGGTGTCGCCTCCTCGCTCGGCAAGGGCCTGACCGCCTCCAGCCTCGGCATGCTGCTCAAGGCGCGGGGACTGCGCGTGGTCATGCAGAAGCTGGACCCGTATCTGAACGTCGATCCGGGCACGATGAACCCCTTCCAGCACGGTGAGGTCTTCGTCACCAACGACGGCGCCGAGACGGACCTGGACATCGGCCACTACGAGCGCTTCCTCGACCGCGATCTGGACGGCTCCGCCAACGTCACCACCGGCCAGGTCTACTCGACGGTGATCGCCAAGGAGCGGCGCGGCGAGTACCTGGGCGACACGGTGCAGGTCATCCCGCACATCACCAACGAGATCAAGCATCGCATCCGGCGCATGGCCACCGACGAGGTGGACGTCGTGATCACCGAGGTCGGCGGCACGGTCGGCGACATCGAGTCGCTGCCGTTCCTGGAGACCGTCCGACAGGTCCGTCACGAGGTCGGCCGCGACAACGTGTTCGTCGTGCACATCTCGCTGCTGCCCTACATCGGTCCCTCCGGCGAGCTGAAGACCAAGCCGACCCAGCACTCCGTGGCGGCCCTGCGCAACATCGGCATCCAGCCGGACGCCATCGTCCTGCGCTGCGACCGCGAGGTCCCCACCGCGATCAAGCGCAAGATCTCCCTGATGTGCGACGTCGACGAGGCCGCGGTGGTGGCCTGCCCCGACGCCCGCTCGATCTACGACATCCCGAAGGTCGTGCACACCGAGGGCCTGGACGCGTATGTCGTCCGCAAGCTCGACCTCCCCTTCCGCGACGTGGACTGGACGACCTGGGACGACCTGCTCGACCGCGTCCACAACCCCGAGCACGAGGTCACCCTCGCCCTGGTCGGCAAGTACATCGACCTGCCCGACGCCTATCTGTCGGTGATCGAGGCGCTGCGCGCGGGCGGCTTCGCCAACAAGGCCCGGGTGAAGATCAAGTGGGTCACGTCCGACGACTGCAAGACTCCGGCGGGCGCGAGGAAGCAACTGGCCGACGTGGACGGGATCTGCATCCCGGGCGGCTTCGGCGACCGCGGGGTCGCGGGCAAGGTCGGCGCCATCCAGTACGCCCGCGAGAACCGGGTCCCGCTGCTCGGCCTCTGCCTCGGCCTGCAGTGCATCGTGATCGAGGCCGCGCGCAACCTCGCCGGGATCCCGGACGCGAACTCCACCGAGTTCGACTCGGCCACCGCCCATCCTGTGATCTCCACCATGGCCGAGCAGCTCGACATCGTCGCGGGTGAGGGCGACATGGGCGGGACGATGCGTCTGGGCATGTACCCGGCCAAGCTGGCGGAGGGCTCCCTGGTACGCGAGGTGTACGACGGCAAGGAGTACGTCGAGGAGCGCCACCGCCACCGCTACGAGGTGAACAACGCCTACCGCGCCGATCTGGAGAAGAAGGCGGGGCTCGTGTTCTCCGGCACGTCCCCCGACGGCAAGCTCGTCGAGTACGTCGAGTACCCGCGTGATGTGCACCCCTACCTGGTGGCGACGCAGGCGCACCCCGAGCTGCGCTCCCGCCCGACCCGGCCGCACCCGCTGTTCGCCGGCCTGGTCGGGGCGGCCGTGCGGCGGAAGAACGGCGAGTGACACCGGGGCTGTACGGTGGCCGGGGCGCGCGCCCTTCGGGAGGCGTGCCCCGGTGTGCGTGAGGGCGTGGGAGGAACAGGGCGACATGACGATCAAGGACACCGCCGAGGAGTGGGAGGTCAGGGCGAGCGAGACCCCGTTCGTCGGCAACAAGACCTCCGTCCGCACCGACGACGTGGTCATGCCCGATGGCACGGTGGCCCGCCGCGACTACCAGGTGCACCCCGGTTCGGTGGCCGTCCTCGCCCTCGACGACCAGGACCGTGTGCTGGTGATCCGGCAGTACCGCCATCCCGTGCGCCACAAGCTCTGGGAGATCCCCGCCGGCCTGCTCGACGTCCCCGGCGAGAATCCGCTGCGTGCCGCTCAGCGCGAGCTGTACGAGGAGGCGCACGTCAAGGCCGAGGACTGGCGTGTGCTCACGGACGTCTACACGACGCCCGGCGGTTGCGACGAGGCCGTGCGCATCTTCCTGGCCCGTGATCTGTCGGAGGCCGACGGGCAGCGCTTCGAGGTCGAGGACGAGGAGGCCGACATGGAGGTGGCCCGCGTTCCGCTCCAGGAGCTGGTGGGCGGCGTCCTGGGGGGCGACCTGCACAACAACTGCCTGGTGGTGGGTGTCCTCTCGCTGGTCGCGGCGCGGAACGGCGACGGGCTGGACGCGCTGCGCCCGGCCGGGGCGCCGTGGCCTGCGCGCCCCTTCGACGTCTGAGACCGCGCGCCGGGAGCCGCCGGGGCCGTGTACCGGGAGCCGCCGGGCCTGCGCGCCCCTTCGGCGTCTGGGACCGCGCGCCGGGAGCCGCCGGGGCCGTGTACCGGGAGCCGTCGGGACCGCGTACCGGACCCGGCGTCGCCCTGTCCCTTCGAGGACGCGGGATCGGGCCCCGCCCGCCCGGTGCGGATCGCACCGCCACACGACACCCCCGGTCGTACCATCAGGTGATCCGATCGAGGGATATGCCCGCCATGCTCCGCCGGGATCGTCGCAGAGCGTGAACTAGGCTCTGATCAACGACCCGCCCTAGGCCCGGCGGGCCCGTGTGCGCAGTGGGACGGGAGTGTGGCCCGTGACGGATCAGGCGGTGGACACAGGCGGCGGCGAGCTGCCGGGGAGCGAGCTGCCTCCCGCCGCCACGGAGAATCATTTCCTTGGACGTACAAGGGAGTTGAAGGAACTCCGCGCCGACATCGAGCGTGCCGGACTGGACACCATCGCCGGCCGCAAGGCGCCCCGCGCCCGGGTACTGCTCATCGCGGGCCGGCCCGGATCCGGCCGCACCGCGCTCGCCGAGGAGCTGGTACGCCAGGTTGCGGACCGTTACGGGGACGGCGTGCTGCGCGCCCGTCTCAGCGAACCCGACGGGACGCCCGTACCGGTCGAGCGCACCGTCCGCGAGCTGCTGACCGCCCTCGGCCTGCCCAGCCCGGCCGGCGCCGACGAGGACGAACTGGCCCAGATCCTGCGCGAGGCCCTCGCCGGTCGCCGCGTACTGCTCCTGCTCGACGACGCGGTGGCCGCCGAGCAGGTCGACATGTTGCTGCCGGACTCGCCCGACTGCCTCGCCGTGGCCGTGTCCGAAGGCCCCCTGACCGGCATCGCGGACGTCCGCCCCTGCACCCTTGGCGGCCTCGACACCAAGTCCGCCCTGGAACTGCTCACCCGTCACACCGGCTCCGTGCGCATCACCGTCGACCCCCTGGCCGCCGAGGGGCTGGTCGAGGAGTGCGCGGGCCAGCCCGCCGCGCTCGTACTCGCCGGAGGATGGCTGGCCGCCCGTCCCAAGGCCGCCGTCGCCGACCTCGCCAAGCAACTGCGGGCCGGGGACGACGGACCCCCTCTGGTCCGCGTCTTCCGGTTCTCCTACGAGGGGCTGCCGAGCACCGCCCGGCGCCTCCTGCGTCTGCTCTCCCTCGCCCCCGCCGGCCTCGCCGACCCGCACACCGCCTCCGCACTGGCCGGCTGCTCGGTCGAGGACGCCCGCACCGTCCTCGACGACCTGGCAGCCCTCGGTTTCCTGCGGCGCCTGGGCTCGCCGCTGCCGCAGTACGAGGTCCCCGGCTGTCTGCTGCCCATGGTCCGCACCCTCGCCGAGAGCCAGGACCGGCCCGGAGAACTGCAGCTGGCCCGCGCCCGGATGCTGGAGCGGACCGTACGGCTGCTGCAGTCCTGCCGCGTGATCACCGAGACCGACAGCCCGCAGGCCCGCGAGAGGCTCGCCGCGCTGCCCCGGTCCCTGCGGTTCCCGAGCCCCCGGGCGGCCGAGGACTGGCTGCGCGCCCGGCAGCCCGCGCTGCTGGCGGCGGCCCGGCTCGCGGTCCTGGACGGTCAGCTGGACACGCTGGCCCGCCGCCTGCTGGCCGCGCTGGTGAGGGCCATGGTCGCCCACTTCGGCGCCCGGGCCGCCGCACCGGAGCTGTACGGCGTCCACCGGCTCGTCCTCGACATCGCCGAGCGGCGCGACCTGCCCCGCGAGCGGGCGGCGGCCCTGCTGAACCTCGGGGACCTGGACGCGCAGACCGGCCGCACGACGGAGGCGCTGGCCCGCTACCGGGCCGCCCTGGACGCCGGACGGGAGGCGAACGACCCGTACGCGACGGGCCGCGCGATGGAATCCGTAGGCGGTGCCCACCAGCAGACGGGGGACTACGACCGGGCCGCCGACTGGTACGGCCGCGCCCTGGTCCAGCGGCTCGCCCGCGACGAGGACGCGGACGCAGCCCGGCTCTACGGCCGCATCGCCGCCGCGCACACCTACGCGGGCCGCTACGGCGAGGCGCTGCGCAACTGGCGCGCCGCGATCGCCCTGCACCGCAGGAGCGGCGATGTCGCCGCCCACGCGCGGGCGTTGAGCGAAGTGGCCAGGGTGCAGGAGTACGCGGGCCGGCTCGAGGAGTCGCTGCACACCTGCCAGCAGGCGGTCGAATGGGCGCGGCGCGCGGAGGACGCCCGGCTGCAGGCGGCGCTGCAGCTGCGGATGGCCGACACCCTGGAGCGCCTCGGCGACCCGGCGGCCGCCCGGCTGCACCGGGGCGTGGCCGAGCGCATGCTGGGAGACGGGTGTGAGGAGAGCGCCCCGACCCGGGAACACCACGCTAACGCCTGCGAAATCCGCAGTACATCCGCCGAAGATTAAAGTAATGAAAGGCTAGACAGCTAGAAATCCTTCATTAGACTGGTTCCGCCGCCGGTTCTCCAGCGGTGTCTCCCGGTGCGCTCCCTTGTGTCCCGGCATGACATGCAATGACCGGGCATGTGCCGCCCTGGGCATGCACAGCCCCAGAACCCTCTGAGCCAAGGACCGTGATCGACGTGAAGGTCGGCATTCCCCGCGAGGTCAAGAACAACGAGTTCCGGGTGGCCATCACCCCTGCCGGCGTGCACGAGCTGGTGCGCCACGGCCACCAGGTGGTCATCGAGCGGAACGCCGGCGTCGGCTCCTCGATCCCGGACGAGGAGTACGTGGCGGCCGGGGCGCGGATCCTTGAGACCGCGGACGAGGTCTGGGCCACCGCGGAC
This sequence comes from Streptomyces caeni, assembly GCF_042678285.1. Lineage (NCBI taxonomy): Bacteria > Bacillati > Actinomycetota > Actinomycetes > Kitasatosporales > Streptomycetaceae > Streptomyces > Streptomyces caeni. The sequence goes on along the minus strand of NZ_JBHUDX010000002.1, from coordinate 49,424 downwards.
CTGCTGCTGAAGGTCAAGGAGCCCGTCGCCGAGGAGTACCACCGGCTCCGCAAGGACCAGACGCTCTTCACCTATCTGCACCTGGCCGCGTCCAAGGAGTGCACGGACGCGCTGCTGGAGTCCGGCACCACGGCGATCGCGTACGAGACCGTGGAGCTGCCGAACCGCGCCCTGCCGTTGCTCGCGCCCATGTCCGAGGTCGCGGGCCGGCTGGCCCCGCAGGTCGGCGCCTACCACCTGATGCGCGCGGCCGGCGGCCGGGGTGTGCTGCCCGGCGGCGTCCCGGGCGTGCCGGCCGGCAAGGCCGTGGTCATCGGCGGTGGCGTCTCCGGCTGGAACGCCGCCCAGATCGCCATCGGCATGGGCTTCCACGTCACCCTGCTCGACAAGGACATCAACAAGCTCAAGGAGGCCGACAAGATCTTCGGTACGAAGATCCAGACGGTCGTCTCCAACGCCTTCGAGCTGGAGAAGGCGTGCCTCGAGGCCGACCTCGTCATCGGCGCCGTGCTCATCCCGGGCGCCAAGGCCCCGAAGCTGGTCACCAACGAGCTGGTCTCCCGGATGAAGCCCGGAAGTGTCCTTGTCGACATCGCGATCGACCAGGGCGGCTGCTTCGAGGACTCCCGCCCGACCACGCACGCCGAGCCGACCTTCCGGGTGCACGACTCGGTCTTCTACTGCGTCGCCAACATGCCGGGTGCGGTGCCCAACACCTCCACCTACGCGCTGACGAACGCCACCCTGCCCTACATCGTGGAACTCGCCAACCGCGGCTGGGCCGAGGCGCTGCGCCGTGACGCCGCACTGGCCAGGGGTCTCAACACCCATGACGGCAAGGTGGTTTACAAGGAGGTCGCCGAGGCGCACGGTCTGCCGCACGTGGACCTGGAGTCCCTGATCGGCTAGGCCCGGCCAGGCGGCCGCCGGCCCGCTCCGACGGGCCGTGGCCACAAGGCGACAGGTCAACTCACCTCGTCAACACGGCGAATCCGGCCGGACCTTGCCCGACAAGGTCCGGCCGGCTGTGTGTATGGTCACTTTGCGGCACTCGTTCAACTCGCCTCGAACGTAACCCTTCAACCGTTTCGCACACCGGTGAAACCTGGCGAACGATGCCCGGACACCCTTGACAGGGGGATGTTTCATTGCCGACACATCGGGCCGGGTCCGGCGGATTGTGTTGCTGCGGACCGCCGACACGCCATAGAGTCGCCAACCGTCGGCATGGTGCCACGCTGACCTATCTAGAAGTTACCTGGTCACCAAGGAGGTAAGACGACTTGTGAATGAGTCGACATTTACTCCCGGGGGTGGTCAACCAGGAATGCCTACGCGGGGCGCGGGTCCCACGGGGCTCGAGGCTGTCGGCTCCGTCGCTGTCCGTACCTTCGCTGCCCACCAGAGCCGGCGCCCCCACCTGGCTCAGACAGCACACCAGAGCTTGGATGGCCAACACGTGAACGCCATGGCCGGCAACGGAAGTGGCGAGGTCCACGACCACTTCGCCGACTACGACGAACTGCCCGACGGGCACTTCTACGACCCGGACGCCGAATACGAGCCGGATCCCGAGTACGCGGCCACGCTCGCGCCCGACGCGGCCCGCCAGCGCCGCGAACGCATCGGCCCCACCGGCCGTCCGCTGCCGTACTTCCCGATCCCGGGCCCGCTGACCGACCACGGCCCCGCGAAGATCATCGCGATGTGCAACCAGAAGGGCGGCGTCGGCAAGACCACGTCGACCATCAACCTGGGCGCCGCGCTCGCGGAGTACGGGCGCCGGGTGCTGCTCGTCGACTTCGACCCGCAGGGCGCGCTGTCCGTGGGCCTCGGCGTCAACCCCATGGAACTCGACCTCACCGTCTACAACCTGCTCATGGAGCGGGGCATGTCCGCGGACGAGGTCCTGCTGAAGACCGCGGTCCCCAACATGGACCTGCTGCCGAGCAACATCGACCTGTCGGCGGCCGAGGTCCAGTTGGTGTCGGAGGTCGCGCGCGAGTCGACGCTCCAGCGGGCACTCAAGCCGCTGATGCCGGACTACGACTACATCGTCATCGACTGCCAGCCCTCGCTCGGCCTGCTCACCGTGAACGCCCTCACGGCGGCGCACAAAGTGATCGTGCCGCTGGAGTGCGAGTTCTTCGCGCTGCGCGGTGTCGCACTGCTCACCGAGACCATCGAGAAGGTGCAGGAGCGGCTCAACCCGGAGCTGGAGCTCGACGGCATCCTCGCCACGATGTACGACTCCCGGACCGTGCACAGCCGTGAGGTCCTCGCGAGGGTCGTCGAGGCGTTCGACGACCACGTCTACCACACGGTGATCGGCCGGACCGTGCGCTTCCCGGAGACCACCGTCGCCGGTGAGCCCATCACCACCTACGCCTCCAACTCCGTCGGTGCCGCCGCCTACCGCCAGCTCGCCAGGGAGGTGCTCGCCCGGTGTCACGCCGAGTGAGTCTGCCGGGGGCCGACGAACTGTTCCGTACCACCGGGGGAATGGCGCTCCAGGCGTCCACCCCGAGGCGCCAGGCCAACGGCGAGGCCCGGGTGCCGGCCCCCGCGGGCGAGAGCGATCCGACGGCCGCGGCGGAGGACGCACCGCCGTCGGTGCCCGTGCAGGGCGGCGACGGGGAGGGCGACGAGCACGTCGCGGCGGACCCCGCGGAGTCGGAGACCGGGGAGTCCCGCACGCGGGCGGCCACCGCCGAACGCCCCGCGCGGCGCCAGGCGCCGCAGGAAGGTTCTGGCGGGTCCTCCGGGGCCCAGCCGCGCAAGCGGGGGCGCGCGGCCGGGCGGCGGCCCAGCGGGCGGGAGCGGCACGACGAGAAGATCACCGTCTATGTGTCCGCGGAGGAGCTCATGGACCTGGAGCACGCGCGTCTCGTGCTCCGGGGCGAGCACGGGCTCGCGGTCGACCGCGGGCGGATCGTGCGCGAGGCGGTCGCCGTGGTCCTGGCGGATCTGGAGTCCCGCGGGGACGCGAGCATCCTCGTGCGTCGGCTTCGGGGGCGTTGAGCAGGTAGCCTGCGACGGCCATGACCTCGTACGACGGCTCCCCTCCCGCCACCGGCTCCGCCGGCCGCCGGCGCACGCTGGGGCGTGGGCCCGGGGCCGCGCCCCCGGTCGAGCCGAGGCCCCACGACGACGCGCCGCGGTCGGTGCCTGGGTCTCAGGACGGCGCGCCGCGGTCGGTGCCCCGGCTGCCCACGGCAGCCGCGCAGTCCGCGCCCGCGCGGACCCCAGTCGGCGCTGGAGGTGGTGGGCGAACCGTCTCCACCGCGCCGACGACCGACGGCCCCGGCGCCCCCACCGAGCCGGGACACGAGCCGGTTGCGCCACGCGAGGGCAGCGACACCTCGACCCCTGGCGGGGTGGCGGCCGCCGGGCCGGGTGGTGAGCCGGGGACTGCGGCCGACGCGGCGGTTGCAGCCGGGCCGGGCCGTGCACCGCGAGTCGTGTCCGGTGGGGCGGGGGCCGTGGCCGAGCAGGGGGCCGTTGCGGTGCTCGTGAGGGCGGCCGGGGCGGAGGGTGTCGCCTCCCCGGCGTCCGCGCCGGTGGCGGACGCGGGTTCCGCCGCCGGCTCTTCCGCCGCGGCCCCGGGCGAGGCGGAAGCCGGTGACGGTGTCTTCACGGTCCGGCTCGCCAACTTCGAGGGGCCCTTCGACCTCCTCCTCCAGCTGATCTCCAAGCACAAGCTGGACGTCACCGAGGTGGCGCTGTCCAAGGTGACCGACGAGTTCATGGCGTACATCCGCGCCATGGGCCCGGACTGGGACCTCGACCAGACCACCGAGTTCCTCGTCGTCGCGGCGACACTGCTCGACCTCAAGGCGGCCCGGCTGCTGCCCGCCGCCGAGGTCGAGGACGAGGCCGACCTCGCGCTGCTCGAGGCCCGGGACCTGCTGTTCGCGCGGCTCCTTCAGTACCGCGCCTACAAGCAGATCGCCGAGATCTTCAGCCGGCGCACCGAGGACGAGGCCCGGCGTCACCCGCGTACCGTCGGCCTGGAACCCCACCACGCCGAGCTGCTGCCCGAGGTCGTCATCAGCATCGGCCCCGAGGGTTTCGCCCGCCTCGCGGTCAAGGCGATGCAGCCCAGGCCCAAGCCGCAGGTGTACGTCGACCACATCCACGCCCCGCTGGTGTCGGTGCGGGAACAGGCCGGGATCGTGGTGGCGCGGCTGCGGGAACTCGGCGAGGCCAGCTTCCGTGTCCTCGTGGAGGACACCGACGACACCCTCACCGTCGTCGCGCGCTTCCTCGCGCTGCTGGAGCTGTACCGGGAGAAGGCCGTGGCGCTGGAGCAGGAGGCCGCGCTGGGTGAGCTGGTCGTGCGCTGGACCGGTGGGGACGGGGACGAGACGCCGGTGGTCACGGACGAGTTCGACCGGCCGCCCGAGGAGCCCGGCAGCAACGGCACGAAGACGGAGGAGAAGGTGTGAGCGAGGAGACCGCCGGGATTCCGGCCGGCCCGGACACCGTGGCCGGGCTCGACCTCAAGCCCGCTCTGGAGGCCGTCCTCATGGTCGTGGACGAGCCCGCCACCGAGGAACACCTGGCGAAGATCCTTCAGCGGCCCCCGCGGCAGATCGCCGACGCGCTGCGCGAGCTCGCCGACGAGTACACCGTGCAGGGGCGCGGGTTCGAGTTGCGGTTCGTCGCCGGTGGCTGGCGTTTCTACACCCGTGCCGCCTACGCCCCCGCCGTGGAGCGCTTCGTGCTCGACGGGCAGCAGGCCCGGCTCACCCAGGCCGCGCTGGAGACCCTGGCGGTGGTCGCCTACCGCCAGCCGGTCAGCCGCAGCCGGGTCTCGGCGGTCCGCGGGGTCAACTGCGACGGTGTCATGCGCACCCTCCTCCAGCGCGCTCTGGTCGAGGAGGCGGGCACGGAACCCGAAACAGGTGCGATCCTGTACAGGACGACGAACTACTTCCTGGAGCGGATGGGCCTGCGCGGCCTGGACGAGCTTCCGGAGCTCGCGCCCTTCCTCCCGGAGGCGGAGGCGATCGAGGCCGAGACCCAGGAGGGTGCTTTGTCGTTCGACCCGGACGCTCCCGATGCTCCGGACGCAGACGGCGATCACACGACGAACACGACGACGGAACTTTGATGCGAAGCAGCGGCAGCGGCAGCAGCAGGAACGGCGGGCGGGGCAACTACCGCGGTGCCGGTGACAACAGGGACCAGAAGCAGGGCCAGGGCCGCCCCCGCAAGCCCCGTCCCGAGGAGCGCCGCTACGACGTGGCGCCGGGTGCTCCGCAGGACGGCCCGAAGTCGGGGCGCGGGGGCTCCGCGCGCGGCGGTGCCAAGGGTGGCCCTAAGCAGTCCCAGGAGCGCGGCCGCGGCCGCACGACTCCGGCGCGCTCCCGTGAGTACGAGGCGCGGACGGAGGAACGCAACCGCGAGCGGTACGCGGGCAGGAAGCAGATCAGCCCGCCCAAGACCTTCCCTGGCGCCGAGCAGGAGGGCGAGCGGCTGCAGAAGGTGCTCGCGCGCGCGGGGTACGGCTCGCGGCGCGCCTGCGAGGAGCTGATCGAGCAGGCGAGGGTCGAGGTCAACGGCGAGATCGTCATCGAGCAGGGCATGCGCATCGACCCGGAGAAGGACGAGGTCAGGGTCGACGGGCTGACCGTGGCCACCCAGTCGTACCAGTTCTTCTCGCTCAACAAACCGGCCGGTGTCGTCTCCACCATGGAGGACCCGGACGGGCGTCAGTGCCTCGGCGACTACGTCACCAACCGTGAGACCCGGCTCTTCCACGTCGGCCGGCTCGACACCGAGACCGAGGGCGTCATCCTGCTCACCAACCACGGCGAGCTCGCGCACCGGCTGACGCACCCGAAGTACAGCGTCAAGAAGACCTACCTGGCGCACATCGTCGGTCCGATCCCGCGCGACCTGGGCAAGCGTCTGAAGGAGGGCGTCCGGCTGGAGGACGGGTACGCGCGCGCGGACCACTTCCGGGTGGTGGAGCAGACCGGCAGGAACTACCTCGTGGAGGTGACCCTGCACGAGGGCCGCAAGCACATCGTGCGCCGCATGCTCGCCGAGGTCGGCTTCCCCGTCGACAAGCTGGTGCGCACGGCGTTCGGGCCCATCACCCTCGGCAACCAGAAGTCGGGCTGGCTGCGCCGCCTGTCCAACACGGAGGTCGGCATGCTGATGAAGGAAGTCGATCTCTAGGCCTTTTCCTCAAGGACCGTTTCGCAGCGGCCGGTTCCCGCGACGGCGGGGGCCGGCCGTCTTGTTGTGCGGGACCGCCGCCGTTTATAGTCAATGCGACTATTAAAGGGGGGGTATGCAGGGCACCGGCCAGGACTACGACAAGTACGCCTACGAACCCTTCGCCGTCACCGTCGACCTCGCCGTCCTCACGATCCACGCGGGCGCACTGCACGTGCTGCTCGTCGAACGCGGTCAGGAGCCGTACGCGGGCCGCTGGGCGCTCCCCGGCGGTTTCCTGCTGCCCCGCGAGTCCGCGGAGGACGCGGCCCGGCGCGAACTCGCCGAGGAGACCGGCCTCGCGGACGTCTCCGGGCTCCATCTGGAGCAGCTGCGCACCTACAGCGACCCCGGCCGCGACCCCCGTATGCGGGTCGTCTCCGTCGCCTTCGCCGCGCTGCTGCCCGACCCTCCCGAGCCGCACGGCGGCGGCGACGCGGCGCAGGCCCGCTGGCTGCCCTGCGCCACTGCCGGGCCGCTCGCCTTCGACCACGACCGGATCCTCGCCGACGCCCACGACCGTGTCGGCGCCAAGCTCGAGTACACCTGCCTCGCGACCGCGTTCTGCCCGCCCGAGTTCACCCTGGGCGAGCTCCAGCAGGTCTACGAGACCGTCTGGGGCACCGCGCTGGACCGGCCGAACTTCCGGCGCAAGGTCCTCGCCGCCCCGGGATTCGTCGAACCTGTCCCGGGCGCCGCCCGGCTGACCGGAGGTCGTGGCAAGCCCGCCGCCCTCTACCGCGCCGGCGGCGCTGCCGCCCTGCACCCGCCCCTGTTCCGCCCCACCACGGAAGGACGGCCCTGAATGACCACCGCCCTCGCCAAGCGCGCCGCCACCGGATCCCTGCTCGGCCTCGCCCTGGGTGACGCGCTCGGCTTCCCGACCGAGTTCAACGATGTGCCGTCGATCCTCGCCAAGTGCGGCCCCTGGCGGGAGATGGAGCTGCCGCGGCCGGCGATCGTCACCGACGACACACAGATGACGCTGGCGCTCGGGCGCGGGCTGCGCACGGCCATGGGCCGCGGGACCCTGACGCCGGCGCGGATGCAGCGGCCGGTCCGCGAGGAGTTCGTCGACTGGTACCAGTCCCCGGACAACAACCGGGCGCCCGGCCGGACCTGCCTGGTGGCCTGCAACCTGCTGAGGGACGAGAGCCGCCCCTGGCAGCGGGCCAGCCAGACCGGCTCCAAGGGCTGCGGGGCCAACATGCGTGTGGCGCCCGTCGGCCTCGTACCCGGCCTGAGCGACGAACAGCGCGCGGGCGCCGCCCAGTTGCAGGCCGCCCTTACCCACGGTCATCCCACCGCGCTCGCCGCGTCCGACCTGACCGCCCACGCGATACGCCTGCTCGCGCAGGGCGCCGAGCCGACCGGCCTGGTGGGCCTGCTGCGCTCCTACGCGTACGACAACCGCTCCCGCTACCACGAGCGGTGGCTCGGAGATCTCTGGACCCACGCCCAGGACCCCTCGCCCGAGCACTTCATCGCCCGCGGCTGGGACGAGTGCCTGGAGGCCCTCGAACGCCTCCGGGCGGCCGTCCGGACCGTCTCGCCCGAGACCGACCCCTGCCTGGCCACCGGCGAGGGCTGGATCGCCGAGGAGGCCCTCACGACCGGTCTGCTGTGCTTCCTGCTCTTCCCCGACGAGCCCCTCGCCGCCCTGCGCCGGGCCGCCTGCACCTCGGGCGACTCCGACTCGATCGCCTGCCTGACGGGCGCCTTCGCGGGTGCCCGCCTCGGCGCCGGGGCCTGGCCGAGAAAGTGGACCGACCGGATCGAGTACGGGGGCGAGCTGCAGGCCCTGGGGGCGCTCTGGGACGCCTGAGCGGGACGTCTCGCCAGGCGGGCGGTGCACACCGGGGCGTTCCGGCCTGACTACCCTGGGGGCAGACGTTTCGGCACACAGGCGAGGAGCATCACCGTGGCGGTACGAGCGGTCCGGGGCGCCGTCCAACTGGAACGGGACGAGGCCGGGCACATGGACGAACGGGTCGGAGCCCTGCTCACCGCCATCCTGGAGCGCAACGGCCTGACGGCCGACGAACTGATCAGCATCTGGTTCACCGCCACGCCCGATCTGCACAGCGACTTCCCGGCGGCCGCCGCCCGCAAGATCGGCATCGTCGACGTGCCGCTGATCTGTGCGCAGGAACTGGACGTCGAGGGCGCGATGCCCCGGGTCGTCCGCGTCCTCGCCCACATCGAGTCCGACCGGCCGCGCGCCGACATCGCGCACGTCTACCTCGGCGCCGCGGCCGCCCTCCGCAAGGACATCGCCCAGTGAGGACCGCACTCGTCATCGGCACGGGACTGATCGGCACGTCGGCGGCCCTGGCGCTCGCCGCGCGGGGGGTGACCGTGCACCTCGCCGACCACGACCCCGAGCAGGCCCGCACGGCGGCGGCGCTCGGCGCCGGCACCGACGAGGCGCCGGCGGGGCCCGTCGACCTCGTGATCGTCGCGGCCCCGCCCGCGCATGTGGCAGCCGCGCTGGCCGACGCCATGCGGCGCGGCCTCGGACGGGGCTACCTCGACGTCGCCAGCGTCAAGGGCGGCCCGCGCCGTGAACTGGAGGCACTCGGCCTTGACCCGGCCGTCCTGTCGGGGTACATCGGCACGCACCCCATGGCGGGCCGTGAGAAGTCCGGCCCGCTGGCTGCCACCGGCGACCTCTTCGAGGGCCGCCCCTGGGTGCTGACCCCGGCCCGGGAGACCGACACCGAGGTACTGAACCTCGCCCTGGAACTGGTCTCGCACTGCAGGGCCGTCCCGGTCGTCATGGACGCCGACGCCCACGACCGGGCGGTCGCCCTCGTCTCCCACATGCCCCACCTGCTGTCCAGCATGGTCGCCGCGCGTCTGGAGCACGCCGAGGAGGCGGCGGTACGGCTGTGCGGCCAGGGCATCCGGGACGTCACCCGCATCGCGGCCTCCGACCCGGGGATGTGGATCGACATCCTGTCCGCGAACCCGGGGCCGGTCGCCGACCTCCTGTCCGAGGTGGCCGCCGACCTCGACGAGACGGTGCGGGCCCTGCGCGCCCTCCAGTCCTCCGACGAGGCCAAGCGGCGCGAGGGCGCCGGCGGCATCGAGGACGTGCTGCGCCGCGGCAACGCCGGCCAGGTCCGGGTGCCCGGCAAGCACGGCAGCGCCCCGCGGGCGTACGAGACGGTGGCCGTCCTCATCGACGACCAGCCCGGGCAGCTGGCCCGCATCTTCGCGGACGCGGGCATGGCGGGAGTCAACATCGAGGACGTCCGCATCGAGCACGCGACGGGGCAGCAGGCGGGTCTCGTGCAGCTCATGGTGGAGCAGAAGGCGGCCCCGACGCTGAGCGCGGCGCTGCGGAAGCGTGGCTGGGCGATCCGCCAGTAGGGCGGGGGATCCGGCAGGCGGGCGGGGCGACGGGGTGCCCGTACGGCGGGAGGGCCCGGCCGTAGGCCCGTCATACCGGCTCCGCAGAGCCAGTAACCTTGTGCGGGGCGCCCTCGCGTCCCGCCCATCCGCCACCCCGCACCAGGAAGGTGTCCCCCCGTGGAAAACGGCGCCCGGACCGCCCCGCCAGTGATCGTCGCCATTGACGGCCCCTCCGGCACGGGCAAGTCGAGCACCTCGAAGGCCGTGGCGGCGCAGCTCGGGCTGAGCTACCTGGACACCGGCGCCCAGTACCGGGCGATCACCTGGTGGATGGTGAACAACGGCATCGACACGACCGATCCCTCGGAGGTCGCGGCGGTGGTGGGCAAGCCGGAGATCGTCTCCGGCACCGACCCGTCCGCGCCCACCATCACCGTGGACGGCGTGGACGTCTCCGCTCCGATCCGCGGTCAGGAGGTCACCTCCAGGGTCAGCGCGGTCAGCGCGGTCCCCGAGGTGCGGGCCAGGATCACCGAGCTGCAGCGCTCCATCGCCGCGGCCTCGGAGCACGGCATCGTCGTCGAGGGCCGCGACATCGGCACGACCGTGCTGCCGGACGCCGACCTGAAGATCTTCCTCACCGCGTCCCCGGAGGCGCGCGCCGCCCGCCGCCACGGCGAGCTGAAGGGCGCGGACCTGCACACCACCCGCGAGTCCCTGATCAAGCGGGACACGGCCGACTCCACCCGCAAGACGTCCCCGCTCGCCAAGGCCGGCGACGCCGTCGAGGTGGACACCACCAACCTCACGCTGCAGCAGGTCATCGAGTGCGTCGTCACCCTCGTCGAGGAGAAGCGGGCCGGAAAGTGACCGAGGTTCCTTCGCCACGCGGCGCCGACGTCGGCCGGCGGATCGGTGTCGGCCTGATGTACGGGCTGTGGAGGCCGCGCGTCCTGGGCGCGTGGCGGGTTCCGGCGAGCGGCCCGGCGATCCTCGCGGTCAACCACTCCCACAACATCGACGGTCCCATGGTCATGGGCGTGGCGCCCCGGCCGACGCACTTCCTGATCAAGAAGGAGGCGTTCGTCGGCCCGCTCGACCCCTTCCTGCGCGGCATCGGCCAGCTGGAGGTCGACCGCCACAGCACCGACCGCACGGCCGTGACCCGGGCGCTGGGCGTGCTGGGGAAGGGGGGAGTCCTCGGGATCTTCCCCGAGGGCACCCGCGGCGAGGGCGACTTCGCCTCGCTGCGCGCCGGACTCGCGTACTTCGCGGTCCGCTCGGGGGCGCCGATCGTGCCGGTCGCGGTGCTGGGAAGTTCCGAGCGGCGCGGGCGGTTGATAAAGGGGCTGCCGCCGCTGCGCAGCCGGATCGACGTCGTCTTCGGTGACCCGTTCGAGGCGGGCGACGGCACGGGGCGGCGTACGCGCACGGCGCTCGACGAGGCCACGGAGCGCATCCAGAAGCAGCTCACCGCGCACCTGGAAAACGCCAGGCGCCTCACCGGGCGCTGAGCGACACTTCAGTAGTGGATCACCGTGGCCGCGGTGCTCCACCGATCACCACGATGAACGAGGTACGGACTTCATGAACGACGACAGCAGGCCCGAGGGCTCGGCCGCGCACGAGGACGAGCACGGGGCACTCGGCGACGCCGAGTACGCGGAGTTCATGCAGCTCGCCGCGGAAGAGGGCTTCGACCTGGAGGACGTCGAAGGCGCCATCGGGGCGGCCGGACACGGCCCGCTGCCCGTGCTCGCCGTCGTCGGCCGCCCCAATGTCGGCAAGTCGACCTTGGTGAACCGCATCATCGGCCGCCGTGAGGCGGTCGTCGAGGACAAACCGGGCGTGACCCGTGACCGGGTCACCTATGAGGCGGAGTGGGCGGGCCGCCGCTTCAAGGTCGTCGACACCGGCGGCTGGGAGCAGGACGTCCTCGGCATCGACGCCTCGGTGGCGGCGCAGGCCGAGTACGCGATCGAGGCGGCCGACGCGGTCGTCTTCGTGGTCGACGCCAAGGTCGGCGCGACCGACACGGACGAGGCGGTCGTACGGCTGCTGCGCAAGGCGGGCAAACCCGTGGTGCTGTGCGCCAACAAGGTCGACGGCCCGAGCGGTGAGGCCGACGCGGCGTATCTGTGGAGCCTGGGCCTCGGCGAGCCCCACCCGGTCTCGGCGCTCCACGGCCGTGGCACCGGCGACATGCTGGACGCCGTCCTGGAGGCCCTGCCGGAGACGCCCGCCCAGACCTTCGGCACCTCGGTCGGCGGCCCCCGCCGTGTCGCGCTGATCGGCCGCCCGAACGTCGGCAAGTCCTCGCTGCTGAACAAGGTCGCGGGCGAGGAGCGCGTCGTCGTGAACGAACTCGCCGGCACCACCCGCGACCCGGTCGACGAGTTGATCGAACTCGGCGGAAAGACCTGGAAGTTCGTCGACACCGCGGGCATCCGCAAGCGGGTCCACCTCCAGCAGGGCGCCGACTACTACGCCTCACTGCGCACCGCCGCCGCCGTCGAGAAGGCCGAGGTCGCCGTCGTGCTGATCGACGGCTCCGAGACCATCTCGGTCCAGGACCAGCGCATCGTCACCATGGCCGTGGAGGCGGGGCGCGCGCTCGTCATCGCCTACAACAAGTGGGACACCCTCGACGAGGAGCGCCGCTACTACCTGGAGCGGGAGATCGAGACCGAGCTCGCCCAGGTGCAGTGGGCGCCGCGGGTGAACGTCTCGGCACGCACCGGACGGCACATGGAGAAGCTGGTCCCGGCGATCGAGACCGCCCTGGAGGGCTGGGAGACCCGTGTCCCCACGGGCCGCCTCAACGCCTTCCTCGGCGAGCTGGTCGCCGCCCACCCGCACCCCGTCCGCGGCGGCAAGCAGCCGCGCATCCTGTTCGGCACCCAGGCGGGCACCAAGCCGCCGCGGTTCGTGCTCTTCGCCTCCGGCTTCATCGAGGCGGGCTACCGCCGGTTCATCGAGCGGCGGCTGCGCGAGGAGTTCGGCTTCGAGGGTTCCCCGATCCATATCTCCGTCCGCGTGCGCGAGAAGCGCGGCAAGAAGAAGTAGGCGCTCACAGCCCCCTGCGCGGTGCGGGGGGCAGCGCGGGGAGATGATGCCCCGTGGCCTGTCGCGCCACCTGCTCCCAGAGGGTCGCCGTGGCCGTCTGCTCGTGCGGGGCGGTCTGCCGGCCGACCGCGTGCTGCGGGGTGTGACGTGTGCCGTACGTCCCCGCGCCGTACGAGCCGGTGCGGTGGGAGGGGTGGGAGAAGGCGACGAAGCCGAGGTCCTCCTCGCCGCTGCGGTCGCCCGGGCACGCCCGGAAGGACCGGACGTACTCGGCGTAGAGCGCGTCGTAGATCGGCGTGGCCGAGGAGCCGTCGGAGAGGTCCTGGGCCGACCTCGCGGCGGGGATCGGCTGAGGGGACGGGCGGCGGGGGACGTCATATGCGTGCACGTAGGTGCCAACGACCCCGCCGCCCGCAGGATGCGGGTCGAGTACGCAGCCCTTGCAGGTCAGGCGCCTCGTCGGGCGGTGTGCCCGCAGGCCGGGCTCAGGTGCCCGCCAGCGGCAGGGCGGCGGCCACGAGCTTCCCGTTCGCCGCGGCCTTGTCCAGTGCGTCGCGCAGCAGGTCCTCCCGCGGCTGGCGGCCGATAGAACCCACCGGGGCCGCGAACACCAGCACCTGCTGGTGCTTGTTGGCGGCCGCCCGCCAGCCCTCGGTGACCTGGAGCGGCTGGTGCGCCTGCCACCAGGCCACCGGCTGGCCGCCGTTGGCACCTGGCTGCAGCACGGCGTGCAACTGGCCCATGGCGAGCAGCACGGACCAGCCGTGCAGCACCGACGGCACCGACGCGATCTCGGTCAGCGGCGTGAAGCCCTGCTCGATGAGCAGGGGAAGGAAGTCGTCGTCGACGCCTGACGAGCCCGGGCGCGCGATGGGAGCGGTGGGCTCCACGACGAGCGCCGGGTGCAACTCCCCGGCGATCAGGACGAGTCCGCTGGTGACGCCCAGCACTGCCTGCTCGGGAGCCCCCTTGGCGAGGTCCTCGTCGGCGGTGATGGAGCGGACGGCGCCCTGCAACTGCTCCTCGGTGACCTGGACGACCTGGGACGGCAGACAGGTGGCGTGCGCGAAGGCGAGGACGGCGGTCTCCTCGCCGACGAACAGGACGGTGCTGGTGCGCTCCTGCTCGGAGTCGCCCGGGGTGCGGCAGGACGTGCAGTCGTAACTGCCCGGGGCGTTCTCTCCGGTGAGCAGCCGGTCGGCTTCTTCGTCGCCGATCTCGGCGCGTACGGCGTCGCTGACGTCGAGCATGCGCGGCACGGGTGGCTCCCTCGGGATGCGATACGTGGCGTGCCGGGTGGCTCCCGGCCCATGAGCCCGGGGGTCCCCGGCTCATGCAGAAGACAACGGGCGATCTGTGGCCGGAGTCACGCCCGCAAGCGAACGGAATCGAACCATCCGATGCGCAGGGTGAGCACGCGCGCGGAATGCGTCACTCCATGCCAACCTCCGGGAATGAGAGGGGAGTTGGTTTCGTGAGGTGACTCACAGATCGCCGAGTGCCTTGGTCGACAAATCCGGAAATCAGCGAATGAAATGGGTGGCCGAAAAGCGCTGATACCGTCGGTAACATCGAACTGGCCTGGAATGACAAGGAGTTGGTTGATATCGGACGGCCCACCTGCCTAGATTCCTCCGCCGTGTGCAACGAGCACCGCCCGGGAACGTCCACCGGTCGCGCCGCACCGACGGCGCGCAGCACCACCTCCGGCGGACGGGGCGGCGTGCGACGACCGCGCCCCACGCGCAGGCCGACGCGCCCCGCCCTGGGGGATCCCGGGTTCGTGGAAAGGGAATTACATGTCCGAATGTGCCGATGGCACCCGTAAGGCCCGTACGACCCGTACGACGGCGGTCCTCGCCGGCGCGGCCCTGCTCGCCCCGCTCGGACTGCTCGCCGCGACCGGCAACGCCGCCGCGGCCGACAGCGGAGTGTGGGACCGCATCGCCCGGTGCGAGAGCGGCGGGAACTGGCACATCAACACCGGCAACGGCTACTACGGAGGACTGCAGTTCTCCGCCGGCACCTGGCGCGCGTACGGCGGCACCGCCTACGCCCCGACCGCCGACAAAGCATCCAAGCAGGCACAGATCACCGTCGCCACCAAGGTGCAGAACGCGCAGGGCTGGGGGGCATGGCCCGTCTGCTCGGCCCGCGCCGGAGCCCACGGAAGCGCACCCGCGGCATCGGGGACCCGCGCGGCCACCCGCCCGTCCTCGGGTTCGGCCACCACCGGGTCCGCAGCCAAGTCCACTCCGTCGAGGCATCAGCATGTGCCGAAGGCGCCGGAGCACTCGGCGGGACACACCGCGCGCGGTGTGTCCCGCGGCGACTACACCGTGCGCAGCGGTGACACCCTCAGCGGCATCGCCGAACGGCACGGCACCACCTGGCAGCGGCTCTACACACGCAACAAGGCGGTGATCGGAGCCGATCCCGACCTGATCATGCCCGGACAGCGACTCGACGTCTGACCGCGCTCCTCCCCGGGCCCTGCCGTCCCCTGCGACGGCAGGGCCCCACGCATGCGGCCATGCCCCCAAGGGCGCCCTGGTGCCCCTTCCTGCCGAAAGGTTCCCGTCGTCGCCTGCCAAGGCGACAACCGTTGCGCCGCAACATGGCCCCGGCGCCCGGCCGGCCGGCGCGCCCCGGGTCCAATCGGCACGCACGCGGGACGGACAAGGGGATCCAGGGGCGCATGCACATCTCTTTCCTGATACACAACGCCTGCGGGATCGGAGGCACGAACCGGTTCACCGTGCCGATGCCGCGCGGCCCCGGGCCCTCCGCCACCGACCCGGCCGTCCTCACCGAACTCGCCCATCTGCGCCGGGACGCGGAGCGACTGCGCCTGGACTACGGGGCCGCAGCAGCACCCCGTCCCGCCGCACACTCACGAGCTGCAGCCCGGGCCGGGCCGGCCCGGCCCTCATCGGCAGTGCCATGACCCCGCCGACCAGGAAGAACGCGAACGACGTGATCAGACAGAGGTGCCCGGTCTTCTTGTGGTCCGTGGTGGTCGGCCGGTCGACGACCAGTCGCCCCGCGCCCCGGCTGCCTGCTCCGCATGGTCCGGCTGGTCACCTGCGCGGTGCCCGTCGCCATCGCTCGCCCCCCTCGCTCGTCGCGCCCCGGGCCCGCTGGAGCCCACGGCGCGGCGGTCCCGTGGGCTCACGCCGTGATGCGCGCACCGTCCCGTCCTCCGACAGGGTGTGTGCGGGGATTCTGTGCCGAAGCCGTGTATTTCTTATGCGCAGTCAGCTGCAGGGCATCGGGAAAAAGAAATGAGAAAGGGCGGCGTGAACTGTGCGCCGGGTTTTCCGGGGCAGGTTGTCCGGACCCCTGAACAATGATGATCAAGCTTCTGTCGAATTCCGCCCAGCCTGGCGCGTGGGGCTTGCAGAACCGCTCGATCGTGTGACGCCGTTGGGGCGAAAGGGTGTCGTGGATCCGTGACAGAAGCGTGACCGTAGAGGGACGTGGGGCAGGAGTGACCGCCCGGACTTCCACGGCCGCGCCCCGCGGCCTAACGTGGCCGCATGGCACCCATTCCCACCCCCGGCACGGAACCCGAGGACTCCCCGGAGGAGTACGTCGGCCTGGAGGCGCACCGCGCCGAGCGGCTCGCCCGCGAGCGCGGCTGGCGCACGGTCCGCTCGCTGCCGCCGGGCACCATCATCACCATGGAGTACCGCTTCGGACGGCTGAACTTCGAGGTCGACGGCGGCAGGGTCACGCGCTGCTGGAAGGGCTGACGGGCTGCGGCCCGTCAGCCCATGACGAAGGCCCCGGCTCCTGCCGAGCCGGGGCCTGCACCGTGCGGGGAGGCTGAGTGCGTACCGCTCCCCCTGGGCCGGCCGCTCAGCCGCCCGCCATGGGCCGGGCGGAGGCGGTGCCGCGCACCCGGTCCGAGTGCGGCGGGCGGCGGCTGCCCACCGG
Organism: Streptomyces caeni; assembly: GCF_042678285.1. Lineage (NCBI taxonomy): Bacteria > Bacillati > Actinomycetota > Actinomycetes > Kitasatosporales > Streptomycetaceae > Streptomyces > Streptomyces caeni. The sequence continues at coordinate 32,834 of NZ_JBHUDX010000002.1, read as the reverse complement.
AGTGACCGGGGTGCGTTCCGCGCGGGTGGTGTGCGGGCCGGGGGCCAGATAGACCGGGGCCCGGGGCGCGCGGGCGGCGCCCACCGGCTCCCGGGCCGGTGCTGTCTCCCCTTCCGCGGCCGCGACCGGGGAGAGGGTGGGGACTGGCGCGTCGACCGGGACCGGGACGGGCACCGGGACGGCGCGGCGGCTGCGACGCCGGTCCCGCACCGCGAGGATGGCCGTCTCGGCGCGGGCGATCAGCGGCTCGAACCAGGGCAGCGCCAGCAGGATCAGCAGGCCCGCGGCCCAGCCGAGGAGCACGTCGCTCAGCCAGTGCGTACCGAGGTAGACCGTGGTCAGGCCGACGCCGAGAGAGGTCACCGCCGACAGCGCGGACAGCCAGCGCCTGGCCCGTGGCGTCGAGGCCAGATAGGCCAGGATGCCCCAGGTCACGACGGCGTTCGCGGTGTGCCCGGAGGGGAATATATCCCCGCCGCGCCACATCTCGTTCGACCCGATGACCGTCGCGTAGTGCGGGCCGAGGCGGCCCATGCCGTACTTGGCGGCGCCCACCGTGATGTTCAGCAGGAGCAGCGCCGTGCCCAGCGTGAGCAGCGGGCGCAGGGTGTGCTGCCGCCACGAGCGCCAGCCCAGCCAGGCGGCGACCATCACCGCGGTCGGCCCGCGCTGGCCCAGCACCACGTAGTAGTCGAGGAACGCGTGGATCTGCGGCCACTGCTGGTACGGCCGGAAGAACATGACCTGCCAGTCGAGCCGGACCAGCCATGAGGAGACGACGACGGCCCACACGATCGCCGCGTAGAAGGCCAGGGTTCCCGAGAAGAGGACGACTCGGTGCCGGCTCATCCTGGGCACGTCGATGTGGGCCGGCCGTTCCGGCTCACGGTCCAGCCGGGCGAAGACCCGGTCCAGACGCCTCAGCTTTGGTTCGGTACGCACTCAATCGACGTTACAGCGAGTGAGCTCGATGCCCACCCGAATCACCGGCTTTGTGATGACGATGTGATGTGGGATTCCTCTCAACGGAACGCCGATTTCCATGGATTCCCTCATGGCGACGGGGCTCGATCGGTAATTTCATCGATCGCGCCCGGTCGCCGTTTTAATCGCGCTTGTCAATTCGTTCACCGAATGCCGGCGTGGAATTCCCCGTTCGCTCACGGACGGTCACGGTGCCGATCATGGCGGGCCGGAGCCGTTCAGCCAGAACGCCCCGTAGAGGGCCGAGACCATGGCGACACCGCCGAGGACCGCCGCCGACCTGGAGGGACGGGCGCGCGCGAGGGCCACGGCGAAGGGCAGCAGCAGCGGGAACGCGGGCAGCAGCAGCCGTGGTTTCGAGCCGAAGTAGCTCGACGCGCCCAGGGCGAGCGCGGTGACGGCTCCCGCGTACACGAGCAGGGGCAGCGGCTGCCCCTGCCGCACGCACGCCACGCAGAGCCCGGCGACCAGCGCGACCCCGGCGGTCAGCGCCACTCCGGCCAGGACCGAGGGGAGGGAGGTGAACGTGGCCCCGATGAAGCGGGCGAAGGCGTAGCCGCCGTCGAAGCCGTTGCGCCAGCCCGCCTGGACGTCGAGATAGCCCAGGGGGCCCCTGCCGGTGCGGTGGCCGACCCACAGGACGTAGCCGGCGGCGCCGAGGGGTGCGAGGAGTGTGCCGAGGACACGGCGGGCGCGCGGCACACCGCCGGCCGGGGACGCCCGCCGGTCCCGTACGTACGACGTGACCGCCGCCGCCCATACGGCCGCGACGACGGCCGCTCCCACCGGCCGGGTCAGACCCGCCAGCGAGGCGAGCAGGCCCGCGGTCACCCATCGGCCGGTCAGTACCGCGTACAGCGCCCAGGCGGCGAGCGCCGTGAAGAGGGACTCGCTGTACGCCATCGACTGCACGATCCCGACCGGCAGCGCCGCCCACAGCAGGACCAGGCACACGCCCACCCGGCGGTCGTACACCCGCTCCGCGACGGCGAAGACGCCCCAGGCGGCGGCGAGCGAGGCGAGCGCCGAGACGACGAGGCCCGCGTCGGCGTACGGCAGCGGGGTCAGCGCCGCGCCCAGTCGCTCCAGCCACGGCAGCAGGGGGAAGAAGGCGAGGTCGGAGTGCACGTCGCCGTTCGGCAGGCGCACCTCGTGGCCGTAGCCGAGCGCGGCGACGCGGGTGTACCAGAGCGAGTCCCAGCGGGCCGCCAGCAGGGTGTGCGGGCTGGTGCCGCGCGCCGCGCTCCACAGCGCCAGCACGGCCAGGCCCAGGGCGCGGACGGCCGCGTACCCCGCGAGGGCGGGTGCGGCCCGGCGCACCGCGCCGTCGCTGGGCGGCGCCGAGCGCGTCGCAAGATCGGTCACGCGCCCGATTATCGGCGCCGTACGGAACCGGACGGGCCCCTCCGACGTGCTGGACCGGGGGAGGAGTGGCGCATGCCACACCCCCTCCTGGAGGAACGTGAGGGGTCCGCCGCGCGACGGCCGCCGGGACTCGCGTACGCTGGCGATTCACTCGCTTCGTTGCGTGGGCCCCGGGAGCACCGCTCCTCCCGGTCGCCGTCGCGGGGGCGTCCCCACCCCGCGTTTCCGCCGAAGTGAGGGACCACCTGGGAGGTACGTACATGTCCGGGACGACCACGGCCGCCGCTGCGCTGCGCCGCCGGGCGGCCGGGGACGGAGCGGGCCGCTGGGTCGTCCTCGTCGTCCTGTGCGTGAGCCTGCTGCTCGTCGCGCTCGACGCCACCGTGCTGCATGTCGCGATGCCCGCCGTCACCGAGGACCTCAGGCCCGGCGGAATCCAGCTGCTCTGGATCGTCGACACCTATCCGCTCGTCTGCGCCTCGCTGCTCATCCTGTTCGGCACGCTGGGCGACCGGATAGGCCGCCGCCGGGTGCTGCTGCTCGGATACGGCCTCTTCGGGGTCGCGTCCGGTGTCGCCGCCCTGGCGCAGGACGCCCAGGTGCTGATCGCGGCGCGGGCGCTGCTCGGCGTGGGCGGCGCGATGATCATGCCCGCGACGCTGTCCATCCTGCGCCAGGTCTTTCCCGACCGGCGCGAGCGGGCGCTGGCGATCGGCATCTGGAGCGCCGTGGCCGCGGTGGGCGCGGCGGTGGGCCCGCTGCTGGGCGGCTTCCTGCTGGAGCACTTCTGGTGGGGCTCCGTCTTCTTGATCAACATTCCGCTGATGCTGGTCAGCCTGCCGGTCGGGTGGCTGCTGCTGCCGGAGTCGAAGGGGGACCGCGACGGTCCCTGGGACGTGGTCGGCGCGCTCATGGCGGCGGCCGGCCTCTTCGGGCTGGTCCTGGGCGTGAAGCGGCTCGGCGGCGGGGAGGCGCCGCTCGGCCCCGGCACGCTGCTGCCCCTGGCGGCGGGCGCCGCCCTGGTGGCCGGCTTCGTGCGCCGCCAGCGCCGCCGCGCGCACCCGCTCGTCGACCTGCGGATGTTCGCGCGGCCCGCGTTCAGTACCTCGGTGGGGTGCATCGTGCTCGCGATGCTGGCGCTGGTCGGCCTGGAACTGATCGCGGCGCAGTATCTGCAGCTGGTGCTGGACCTCTCGCCGCTTCAGACGGGGCTGCGGCTGCTGCCGCTGACGTTCGCTGCGATGGCGGCGGGCCTGGTCGGCTCGAACGTGCTGCACCGCTTCGGCCCCCGGCGCATGGTCGTCTTCGGCTTCTCTCTCACGGCGGGATCGGTGGTCGCGCTGACCGCGATGGGCGGGCACGACAACCCGGGGCTGCTGCTGTTCGGTTTCGTCCTGCTGGGCTTCGGCCTGGAGACGACGCTGTTCGGGGCGTACGAGTCGATGCTCAGCGAGGCTCCGCCCGCGCAGTCCGGTGGGGCGGCGGCCATCGGCGAGACCTCCTACCAGCTGGGTGCGGGCATCGGAATCGCGCTGCTGGGCAGCGTGATGAACGCGGCGTACGCGCCCGGCCCGGCGTCGGTGCCGGGCGTTCCGGCGTCGGCGTCCAGGGCCGCGGGCCATTCGCTGGGAGAGGCGTACGAGGTGGCCGGCCGGCTGGGCGGTGTGCGGGGCGAGGCCCTGCGCCGCGCGGCCCGGGACTCCTTCGTCCACGGTCTGCATGTGACGCTCCTGGTCAGCGCCGGTCTGCTGCTGCTGGGCGCGGTGATGGCGCTGCGGCTGCCGCGGGTCATGCACTGCGAGCAGCCTCCGGCGGGCTCGGCCACGGCGGTCCCCGCCCCGCGCGAGGTCGCGGACTCCCGGGTCTCGGCATGACCAGGTCTCGGCACGACCGGTCCCGCGTCCGGGGCCGCCGGTACTGGACGCCCGGCGCGGCACGTCGTACCGTCGGCCCGTCCCATCCTGACTAGCGCTGCTAGTTTTCAGTGTCACGGAGGCTTCCATGTCCGCGTCCCCGACGTCGCCGTCCTTCGATCCTGCCGACCCGCTCGGGATCGACGACCTGCTGGACGCCGAGGACCTCGCCATCCGCGACACCGTGCGCGGCTGGGCGGCGCAGCGCGTACTGCCGCACATCGCCGAGTGGTACGAGAAGGGCGAGCTGCCCCCGATCCGCGAGCTGGCCCGGGAGCTGGGCTCCCTCGGTGCTCTCGGCATGTCGCTCAGCGGGTACGGGTGCGCGGGGGCCAGTGCCGTGCAGTACGGCCTCGCCTGTCTGGAGCTGGAAGCCGCCGACTCCGGCATCCGGTCCCTGGTCTCCGTGCAGGGGTCGCTCGCCATGTACGCGATTCACCGGTTCGGGAGCGAGGAGCAGAAGCAGCAGTGGCTGCCCCGCATGGCCGCAGGCGAGGTCATCGGGTGCTTCGGGCTCACCGAACCCGACCACGGCTCCGACCCGGCCTCGATGCGCACCCACGCCAAGCGGGACGGCGGGGACTGGATCCTCAACGGCCGCAAGATGTGGATCACCAACGGGTCCGTCGCGGGCGTCGGCGTCGTGTGGGCGCAGACCGACGAGGGGATCCGAGGATTCGTCGTCCCCACCGACAGCCCCGGCTTCTCCGCCCCCGAGATCAAGCACAAGTGGTCCCTGCGGGCCTCCGTGACCAGTGAACTGGTCCTCGACGACGTGCGGTTGCCCGCGGACGCCGTGCTGCCCGGTGCCGTCGGGCTCAAGGGACCGCTCAGCTGCCTGTCCCACGCCCGGTACGGGATCGTGTGGGGGGCCATGGGCGCGGCCCGGTCGTGCCTGGAGACCGCGGTGGACTACGCGAAGAGCAGGGAACAGTTCGGCAGGCCCATCGGGGGGTTCCAGCTCACCCAGGCCAAGCTCGCCGACATGGCGGTCGAACTGCACAAGGGGATTCTGCTCGCCCATCATCTGGGGCGGCGTATGGACGCGGGACGACTCCGTCCCGAACAGGTCAGCTTCGGCAAGCTCAACAACGTGCGCGAGGCCATCGAGATCTGCCGCACGGCGCGTACGATCCTCGGCGCCAACGGGATCTCCCTGGAGTACCCCGTGATGCGGCACGCCACCAACCTGGAGTCGGTGCTCACCTATGAGGGCACCGTCGAGATGCACCAGCTCGTGCTGGGCAAGGCGCTCACCGGGCTCGACGCCTTCCGGTGACGGCCCGTGGAGCGGGCAGGGCCGGTGGACGGCCCTGCCTCAGCTCTGGTTGAAGAAGCCGTCGGCCCGCTGGCTCGCGGCATCGCCGCTGACGATCTCGGTGTCCGCGGGGGTCAGCAGGAAGACACGGGTGGAGACCCGGTCGATCGAGCCACGCAGGCCGAAGATCAGACCGGCGGCGAAGTCGACCACGCGCTTGGCGTCGGCCGGCTCCATGTTCGTGAGGTTCATGATGACGGGTACGCCGTCCCGGAAGAGCTCGCCGATGGCCCGGGCGTCCCGGAAGCTGTCCGGCGTGACCGTGCCGATCCTGCGGCCGGTACCCTCCGCAGTGTCGGACGCGACCTTCACGCGCGGGTCGGTCACCCAGGCATCGCCCTGCTCCTGGCCCTCGGCGTAATCGTCGTCGTAGTAGCGCTCGTCATCGTTGTTGTCGTCGACGAGGCCAAGCCAGGCACTCGCCTTGCGCACCGATCCCATGGACGCCTCCTCTCACAGCGGTCTCCGGCCGTCCGCATCCCCATGGTCGTCCATGATGCGGATGTCGCGCCAAGGGGATAGGCGCCGCGCGGGGGGTTTGTGACGGTACTGGTGCACAGCGCGCCCGTCGAGAGCCCGTGTACCCCAAGGGTCCTGCCGTATAGGACTGCTGACTGAGAGTGAAATATTATCTGCGACGGCGTATGGGTGACGGGTGGTGCGTACGAGTGAACGAGGTGGCAGATACGGTGCCGCGGCTCAACGTCGTACGAAGCGCGGGGGAACATCGTGTTCGGAATGGACCGGCCCTGTCGGCACCGGCTGAGTGAGGGCCTGCGGCCCCAGTGGACGGCGCACCTGTGCGGGCTCTGCCTCGCACTGCGCGCGGATCAGGGCAGCTCGCCCGGGTCGTCACGAACCACGACGGTCTCCTCATCTCCTTCCTGACGGAGGCTCAGGCCGAGTCGGCCGCAGGAGGGCGGCGCACCGCCGGACCCTGCCCGCTGCGCGGCATGCGCACCGTCTCGGTCGCGCGGGGCGAGGGGGCACGGCTCGCCGCCGCGGTCTCCCTGGTGCTCGCCTCGGCCAAGGTGCGCGACCATCTGGCCGACGGAGACGGGCTGTTGGCGCGTCGGCCGGTGGCGTCGGCGGCGCGCCGGGTCGCCATGAGCTGGGACCGGGCCGGTGCCCGTACCGGCTTTGACGTCGGATTCGACACCGCCATGCTGGTGGACGCCGTGGACCGGCAGCTGGGGATCGAGGCGGTCGCCGGACTCGGCACCCCGATCCTCGCGGTCACCGAACCGGCCGAGACCGCCACCGCCGCCGCCTTCGCACACACGGCGGTCCTCGCGGGACGGCCCCGCAACGCCGAGCCCCTCGCGGAGGCCGGCCGGCTCTTCGGGCGGCTCGCGCATCTGCTGGAGCCGTGGAGGACAGGGAAGCTGACGCCGCGTCGGGCGCCTGGAACCCGCTGGCGGCCACCGGCACCTCCCTGGCTCGGGCCCGCCGCCTCGCCGACGACGCGCTGCACGGGATACGGCTCGCGCTGCGGGAGGTCGGCTTCACCGACGGGCGGCTCGCGCATGTGCTGCTCGCGCACGAACTGCGGACCTCCGTGGACCGTTCCGTCGGCGCGACCTCCTGCGCGCACCCGCCGCATCCGCTCGGCGCGTCCGGGCCGTACGCGCCCGGTGCTCCCGGGAATCCGGCCGGTGCGCCCCCGCCCCCGCCCCCGCCCCCGCCCCCGCAGCCGCCCCGCCGTGACCGGCGTGGACTGATCGCGGGCTGCGCGGTGTGGATGGGGCTCGCCTGCACCTGCCGGCTGTGCTGCGGCACATACGACGACCCGTGGAGCCGCGAGCGCAAGGAGGGGCTCTGCGGCGACCGCGGTGACTGCAGTGGCTGCTGTGACTGTTGCGACTGCTGCGGCAACTGTGACGGATGCTGCTGCGACGGGTGTGACTGCGGCTGCGACTGCTGAGGTGGCCCGTACGGCGTCCGTCTTACGGTGCCGTCCTTCTGACGCGGGACCAGATCCGGGTGCAGCTCTGGCCGTCCGGTGAATACCGGGAGCACACGGCGCTCTGCACCTCGGGATGCCGTGTCCGGTATGCGAGGGTTGAGTGCATGACGACCGACGCATCCGACGAGTGGAAGCGGTGGCACGAGCGCCGCACGGCGCGGGTGTCGGCGCCCTACGGGCCTCTTGCGCTGACGGGTACCCACTGGCTGGAGGGCTATCCGGAGGGGCGAATTCCGGACATCCCCGGGCAGTGGGCGGCCGACGGTGACGCGGTGGTGCTGACGGCCGGTGAGGGCGACGGGCTGACCGTCGACGGGAAGCCCTTCACGGGTGAGACCCGCCTCGCCGCCGACCCCGGGCCCGTGACCGCGTCCCGCGTCGAGGCCGGTGAGCGCCGCCTGGTCGTCCTGGAGCGCGAGGGGGCCTGGGGCGTACGCGACTACGACCCGGCGGCGCCCGCGCGCCGGGGCTTCAAGGGCATCGACGCCACGCCCCACGACCCGCGCTGGTCGGTGGAGGGGCACTTCACCCCCTACGGCGAGCGTCGCACCGTACGTGTCGAGAGCGCCGACGGCCGCCACCGCGGGCTCGGTCTGGGCGGGGTGCTCGCCTTCACCCTCGACGGGCAGGATCTCACCCTGCAGGTGTCGGTCCGGCGCGACGGTTCGTTGTGGGCGGTCTTCGCCGACGCCACCAGCGGGTACACCAGTCACCGCTTCCGGTTCCTGCGCCCGCCCGCGCCCGACGCCGTGGGTGACACGACGGTGGACTTCAACCGTGCGCTGCTTCCGCCGTGCGCCTTCGCGGACCACTTCCACTGCCCCCTCCCCCCGCCGGGCAACACGCTGGGCCTCGCGATCGAGGCGGGGGAGCGGGGACTGGCGTAGCGGCCCCGTCATCGGCGCCGGTTCATCGGCATGTTGAAGACGGCACGGCCGAAAGGCGCTCTTGCGCGGGCAAGCCGACGGCCGAATACTCCCCTTCAGCGCTTGTCAGGGGCACGGCATGTTCGGAATCCGGACGTCCTGGCCCTCGACTGCGACTCACGGGCCCCATCTCCCCCACGTGGGCCCCCGACTTCCCTTGGAGGGGAACGACAAGTGAGGATCAAGCGCACCACCCCCACGAGCGGACTCGCGAGACGGACCCGGCTGATCGCCGTGGCCGCCGGACTCGTGGCCGCGGCCGCGTTCGCCGTCCCCACCGCGAACGCGAGCGACGCACACACCTTCAGTGCGAACCAGCTCAGCAAGGCGAGCGACTCGGTGCTCAAGTCCGATGTCGCCGGCACCGCCTGGGCCGTCGACCCGACGACGAACCGTGTCGTCGTCACCGTCGACAGCACGGTCTCCCAGGCCGAGATCGCGAAGATCAAGAAGGCGGCCGGCGGCAACTCCGACGCCCTCACCATCAAGCGCACGCCGGGCACCTTCAACAAGCTGGTCTCCGGTGGCGACGCCATCTATGCGAGTAGCTGGCGCTGCTCGCTCGGCTTCAACGTCCAGGACAGCAGCGGGAACTATTACTTCCTGACGGCCGGCCACTGCACCGACGGCGCGGGCACCTGGTGGTCGAGCTCGTCGCACTCCACCACCCTCGGCAGCACGGCCGGCTCCAGCTTCCCCGGCAACGACTACGGCATCGTGCGGTACACCAACAGCTCGGTCTCGAAGCCGGGCACCGTGGGCAGCGTGGACATCACCAGGGCGGCCACGCCCTCGGTCGGCGCCACCGTCTACCGCCGCGGTTCCACGACCGGCATCCACAGCGGCCGGGTCACCGCACTCAACGCGACGGTCAACTACGGCGGTGGCGACATCGTCTACGGCCTCATCCAGACCACGGTGTGCGCCGAGCCCGGCGACTCCGGCGGCCCGCTGTACTCCAGCGGTGGCGTCGCCTACGGTCTGACCTCCGGCGGCAGCGGCAACTGCAGCTCCGGCGGCACGACCTTCTTCCAGCCGGTCACCGAGGCCCTCAGCGCCTACGGGGTCCACGTCTACTGACCGTTCCCAAGGACTGAGCGGGAGTGAGTCCTGTTGCCAGGACTCATGCCCGGCCGTGTGCCCCGAACGGTGTCGGGCACACCGGCCGGCCGCTTTCGCTCCGCGCCCGGCGCCATCGGATCGTGTCCGTGGTCCGGGAATGCGGGGCGGCTTTCCTCGCGCCCCGGGCGCCGTGTCCGGCCTGGGCGGTCCGATGCCCGTACCCATCACTCCGGTGGGTACGGGGCGGTGCCGTCCGTCGCCGGATACGGTGCCCGGGGCGCGCCTGCCGATGGCCATCACACTCGCGGTGTCGTGCCGCGTGGTGGCCCGTTTCGTGCTGGTGAGTGGTTTGCGCCAGTGCTGCGCGCCCCACTTGGACGTGTAGGCGGGATCGACCGCGACGACGGGGATCCCCGACTCGGCCGCCATGCTGACGGGCCGGGCCCGCAACCTGGAGGTGGGCATTCGTGCGAGGGCGACCTCGCGCTGGACCCGCTTGGTGTACGGGGTGCCGCACGCCGCCCCCGGCGGGGGCCAGCGCCCCGGCGGGGAGCAGCCCGCGGCCCGACCCCGCGTCCGGTGCGGGCCGCCGGAGGGGGTCGGGTGGGCGGCGGTCCGTGACCTCGCTGCGGAGTCGGCGCCCTCGGGGTGGACGGTGAGACCGAGGCGGAAGTCGCGGCCCCGTCCCGGCGGCGACGGCGTCTTGATCGCACGCAGGCCCTCCGATGCCGACGGCATCTCGTCGGCCACGGTCCCGGCTCCTGCACGGTGGTGTCAGCCACCGCGTCCTTCGACCGGACCTTGATCTGGAACGAACACCACCTCGCCATGCCCCGAGCGAATACAGGCAGCACTGCGACGAGCACGAGGGTGCCCGAATTGTATCGGACAAGCGTTCGATGGTGAGGGGTATGGTGGAGGTGGAAGAGCTTGAATGGATGAGAGAGCCCCTGGGGCTCAGGGGCGCTGGAGGTGCGTGTGCCGGGTTTCACGCATCTGCACACCGTCTCCGGGTTCTCCCTGCGGTACGGCGCATCACACCCGGAGCGGCTGGCCGAGTGTGCCGGTGAGCGGGGCATGGAGGCTCTCGCGCTCACCGACCGGGACACCCTCGCGGGCACGGTCCGGTTCGCCAAGGCGTGCGCGGCGGCCGGTGTCCGGCCCCTGTTCGGGGCGGACCTGGCGGTGGAGGAGCCAGGACCCGTACGGCGGGAACACCGCCGCACCCCCGTGCGCGGCGGTGCCTTCGTCGACGAGTCGGCGCCGCGTGCGGTCTTCCTCGCCCGCGACGGCGCCCGCGGCTGGGCCGACCTGTGCCGGCTCGTCACCGCCGCCCATTCCTCGTCCCAGGGCACACCCCTGCTGCCCTGGGCCGGCAACCACGCCGACGGGCTGACCGTTCTGCTCGGCCCCGACTCCGACGTGGGCCGCGCCCTCGCCGCCGGGCGACCGGACCGCGCGGCCGGGCTCCTCGCGTCGTGGCGGGAGGTCTACGGCGACGCCCTGCGGCTGGAGGCCGTCTGGCACGGTCGTACGGGCACCGGCCCCGGCTCGCTCCGCCTGGCCGCCCGCACCCTCGGCTTCGCCGCCGAGCAGGGCGTCCGGCCCGTGCTCGGCAACGCCGTCCGGTACGCCGACCCGGGCCTGGGCCCCGTCGCCGACGTCCTGGACGCCGCCCGCCGCCTGGTCCCCATCGACCCCACCGGGGAGCTGGACTCCGGGGAAGCCTGGCTCAAGGGCCCCCAGGCCATGCTCGAAGCGGCCGAGCGGATCGTCGAGGCCGCGGGCTACCGGCGCGAGAGCGCCCGCCGGCTGCTGGAGCAGACCCGGGCCACCGCGGCCGAGTGCCTGGTCGACCCCGAGGACGACCTCGGTATCGGCAGCGTCCACTTCCCCGAGGCGCACCTCGTCGGCGCCGGCCGCCGCACCGCCCAGCGCGTGCTCGCCTCCCGGGCGGCGGCGGGCATGGTGCTGCGCGGCTACGACACCAGGCGCGCCTACTGGGAGCGGATGCACGAGGAACTGGACATCATCGCCCACCACGGCTTCGCCTCCTACTTCCTGACGGTCGCCCAGGTGGTCGACGACGTGCGGACGATGGGGATCCGGGTCGCCGCGCGCGGCTCCGGCGCGGGGTCCCTCGTCAACCATCTCCTCGGCATCGCGCACGCCGACCCGGTCGAGCACGGGCTGCTGATGGAGCGCTTCCTGTCCAAGCGCCGGGTGGCCCTGCCCGACATCGACATCGACGTGGAGTCCGCGCGCCGCCTCGAGGTCTACCGCGCGATCATCGGCCGGTTCGGCACCGAACGGGTCGCCACGGTCGCGATGCCCGAGACGTACCGGGTCCGGCACGCGATCCGCGACGTGGGCGCGGCCCTGTCCATGGACCCGGCCGAGGTGGACCGGATCGCCAAGTCCTTCCCGCACATCCACGCCCGTGACGCCCGCGCGGCCCTCGACGAACTGCCCGAGCTCAAGGCCCTGGCGGCACAGCGGGAGCGGTACGGCAGGCTCTGGGAGCTGGTCGAGACCCTCGACGCCCTGCCGCGCTCGGTCGCCATGCATCCGTGCGGGGTCCTGCTGTCCGACGCCACCCTCCTCGCCCGTACGCCGGTCATGCCGACCAGCGGCGAGGGCTTTCCCATGTCCCAGTTCGACAAGGACGACGTCGAGGAACTCGGGCTGCTCAAGCTCGATGTGCTCGGGGTGCGGATGCAGTCCGCGATGGCGCACGCGGTCGCGGAGGTGGAGCGGACGACGGGGGAGCGGATCGACATCGACTCCCTCGCGCCGGACGACCCGGCGACGTACCACCTCATCCGCTCCACCGAGACCCTCGGCTGCTTCCAGATCGAGTCGCCGGGCCAGCGGGACCTGGTGGGACGGCTCCAGCCGGCCGGCTTCCACGACCTCGTCGTCGACATCTCGCTGTTCCGGCCCGGCCCGGTCGCGGCCGACATGGTGCGGCCGTTCATCGAGGCGCGGCACGGGCGGGCTCCGGTCCGCTGTCCGCACCCCGATCTGGAGGAGCCGCTGAAGGAGACGTACGGCGTCGTCGTCTTCCACGAGCAGATCATCCACATCCTGGACATCATGACCGGGTGCGGGCGCGACGAGGCGGACCGGGTGCGGCGGGGTCTGTCCGATCCGGAGTCCCAGGGGCGGATCGGGATCTGGTTCGCGCAGCGGGCTGCGGCGAACGGGTACGGTGCAGAAACGATTCAGCGCGCCTGGGGGATCGTCGAGGCGTTCGGGTCGTACGGATTCTGCAAGGCGCACGCGGTCGCGTTCGCGGTGCCGACCTACCAGTCGGCGTGGCTGAAAGCCCATCACCCCGCCGCCTTCTACGCGGGGCTGCTGACGCACGACCCCGGGATGTACCCGAAGCGGCTGCTGCTGGCGGACGCGCGGCGCCGGGGTGTGCCGATCCTGCCGCTGGACGTGAACACGTCTGGTGTCGCCCATCGCATCGAACTGGTGTCTGAATCAAGGGGGTCCGGCGGGCCGCCCGGACCGGACCGGACGCAGTGGGGGCTCCGGCTCGCCCTGTCCGACGTGCACGGCATCGGCGAGGCCGAGGCGAAGCGGATCGAGGCCGGGCAGCCGTATGCCTCGCTGCTCGACTTCTGGGAGCGGGCGCGGCCGAGCCGTCCCGTCGCCGGGCGGCTCGCCCAGGTCGGGGCGCTGGACACGTTCGGCGCCAACCGCCGTGACCTCCAGCTGCACCTGGCCGAGTTGCACCGGGGTGCCCGGGGCGCGGTCGGGGACCAGCTCCCCCTGGCCGGCGGGCGCGGGACCGCGTCCGCCGGGCTGCCCGGCCTCTCCCCGGCGGAGCGGCTCAGCGCCGAGCTGGGTGTGCTCTCCATGGATGCCTCGCACCATCTGATGGACGATCACCGCGCGTTCCTCGACGAGCTGGGCGTGGTGCCGGCGCGCCGGCTGCGCGCAGCCGGGCATGGTGAGACGGTACTGGTCGCGGGCGCCAAGGCGGCCACCCAGACCCCGCCGGTCCGCTCCGGCAAGCGGGTCATCTTCAGCACCCTGGACGACGGCACGGGCCTGGTGGACCTGGCCTTCTTCGACGACTCCCACGACGCGTGCGCCCATACCGTCTTCCACTCCTGGCTGCTGCTGGTGCGCGGGGTGGTGCAGCGGCGCGGGCCGCGCAGCCTGAGCGTGGTGGGCGCCGCTGCCTGGAACCTCGCCGAACTGATCGAGCTGCGTGCCGAGGGCGGTCTCGACGCGGTGGCGGCACGGCTGGCGGAGCCCGTGCCGGAGCGGCCCGACGGCGACGCGGCGAAGGGCCGCCGTATCCGGATGGCCACGGGGTACGAGATGAACCCCTGGGCCGACACGCGTCCCGCCGGCGAGGGCCCGGCGGGCGGGAGGAGACTGTGGCACCGGAGTCCGGGGAGCGCGGGGTGACCGCCTTCCGCGGGCGGTGACGCCGGGGTGCCGGCCGCGTAGTCCCTTCGCGGCGGCTCAGTTGGCCCACGGTGGGGCGACGCGGGTGCCGTCGGCCAGTTCCGCCTCCAGGCCGATGGGCGTGGTGACCCACGAGACGGCGGTGTCGGGCGCCGGGTTCTCGACACCCAGGGCCGCGCCGGGGTTGATGATCACCGTGTTGCCCGCGGTGATCCGCTCGGTGCGGCCGTCGAGCGTGCTCAGCAGCTCGCCGCTGAGCAGGTGGAAGATCTCCTCCCGGGTGACGGTGTGGAGGGGGCCCGGGTCCCCCCGGGGATCTCACCGCGCCATGCGCACAGTTCCCTGCTGCCCGTCAGGGGAGTGGCGTAGGAGACGAAACGGGCGCCGTGCATCTTGTGGGCGACGGCTTCGGACGAACGGACGACGGGCATGGGAGCCTCCGGCTGCCAGGTTCAGATGGTCAAGCTACTTGACTGAGTTGCGGTGCCCTTATGGTCAAGGTGCTTGACCGGTCTGTCAAGGATGCTTCAATGCCTGCGTGCAGAACTCCGAGGCCATGGCCCTGTCCGCCGCCCTGCTCGCCGTCGCCGGTGAACTCACCCGGCGCATCCACCACGGTGTGGAGGCGCGTGGCTTCGAGGGGCTGCGGCCCGCGCACGGCTTCGCGTTCGCCCGGCTCGCCCCGGGCGGTGCGACCGTCACGGACCTGGCCGCCCACCTCGGGGTCACCAAGCAGGCCGCGAGTCAGCTCGTCGAGGAGATCGTGCGCAAGGGGTACGCCGAGCGGCGGCCTCATCCCGAGGACGCGCGGGCCCGGCTCGTCGTGCTGACCGAGCGCGGCCGGGCCTGCGCGCGGGCCGCGGAGGAGGCCGCGGCCGAAGCTGTACGGCCGTGGGCCGAACTGCTGGGTGAGCGTGAGATCCGCTCGCTGTTCCGGCAGTTGCTCAGGATCGCACCCTGTGGGCCGATCCGGCCCACCTGGTGATGGGCCGTCACTTTCGTCCGGTCTTTATCAGTGGGCGCATGGCGTCGCCCGCCGTCGCTGGAAGTTTTTACTGACGCGTAACTTCACGCTTTCACTACTCGCCCGTAACTTGATGGGTGAACAGACAGCATCCTCGTGATCCGGATCACAAGGCGTCGTCAAGGTCGTCGTCACGGCCGTCGTCACGGCCGTCGCACCTCCTCCTCCCCTGAGCCGCAAGGAGATCACCCGATGCTGCCCTGGAAACGAATGCTCAGACCGCTCGCCGCGGTCCTGCTGACCGCCGCGCTCGCCGTCGCCCCCGCCGCCACCGCCCACGCCGCCGCACCGAGCAGCGGCTGGAACGACTACACCTGCAAGCCGTCGGCGGCCCATTCCCGCCCCGTCGTCCTCGTCCACGGCACCTTCGGGAACTCCGTCGACAACTGGCTGTCCCTCGCCCCCTACCTGGAGGACCGCGGCTACTGCGTCTACTCGCTCGACTACGGCCAACTGCCGGGCGTCCCCGTCTTCTACGGGCTCGGCTCCATCGCCACGTCCGCCGAGCAGCTCCAGGTCTTCGTCGACAAGGTGCTCGCCGCGACCGGCGCCGCCAAGGTCGACATCGTCGGTCACTCGCAGGGCGGCATGATGCCCCGCTACTACCTCAAGTTCCTCGGCGGCGCTCCCAAGGTGAACGCCCTCGTCGGCATCGCGCCCAGCAACCACGGCACCACCCTGGACGGGCTCACCCGGCTCCTGCCGTACTTCCCGGGCATCGAGAACCTGCTCTCCACCGCCACTCCCGCGCTCGCCGACCAGGTGGCCGGCTCGGCGTTCCTGACGAAGCTCAACGCGGGCGGCGACACCGTGGCCGGCGTCCACTACACGGTCATCGCGACGAAGTACGACGAGGTGGTCACGCCGTACAGCTCGCAGTTCCTGAGCGGATCCGACGTGCACAACGTCCGGCTGCAGGATCTGTGCGCGCTCGACCTCTCCGAGCACGTGGCGATCGGGCTGTTCGACCGGATCGCCTTCCACGAGGTGGCGAACGCGCTCGATCCGGCACACGCCACCGCGACCACCTGCGCCTCGGCGTTCAGCTGACGCCGGCACCCCCACCCGGCCGCGGCGACCCCCGGCCGCCGCGGCCCTCGCCGTGGTCTGTCCGGCCTGAGCCGCCGGACGGACCACGGAGGCCGGGCGAGTCACCCCAGGAAACCGTGAAATCGCCTGCCGGAGGCGGGCGGAGGGGATCCTTATGGCCGCGTTAAGGGAGTGCTGAGACGGGGCTCGGGTACGTACCGTGCGGTCATGACGGACTTCACGACGCGGCCCACGGCGACCGAGGAGATCAGGCCGGCCGCCGCCGAGGACATACCGGCCGTGCGGGCCGTGACCGACGCGGCGTACCGCCCCTACATCGAGCGCATCGGCGTGGTGCCGCAGCCCATGGAGGCGGACCACGCGGCGAACGTGGCCACCGGGCGTGTGTTCGTGACGGGGGAGCCCGTGGACGGGCTCGTGGTGGTCGAGGCGTTGGAGGACCATCTCTTCCTCGACAGCATCGCCGTGCACCCCGACGCCCGCGGCCGGGGCGTGGGGCGGCGGCTGCTCGCCTTCGTGGAGGCGCGTGCGCGCGCGCTCGGGCTGCCCGAGATCAGGCTCTACACGAACGCGATGATGTGGGAGAACCAGAAGATCTATCCGAGGTACGGGTACGAGGTCGTGGAGCGCCGCGTCGACGGACCGTACGACCGCTTCCACTACCGCAAGCGGCTGGAGTGAGCGTCCTCGCGACGCCGCGGGGACGGGCGGGCCACTCTCAGCCCTCCGGCCACCAGACGCGGGCGATGTCCTTCCGCACCTCAGGGCGCCCGGCGGGGCGTTCGTCGGACTCCTCCCGCACGCGGCGGGCATCGGTCCTCTTCAGGGGCTTGTGCACGGTCACTCGGCGCATGGCTGCCTCCTTGTGCCTACCGGATACCGCAGCCTGTGCGGAGGTAGACCCTTTCGGCGAGGGTTCCTCATCGGCCCCTGCCTGTCTGTGGCGTCTGTCACGGTTCGACTGTCAGTGGTGCCTGTCACCCTGGCGACATGACCAGGAACATGACCAGGAACGAGGCGGCCGAAACCTCGACGGGCACAAGCGAGGAGGTGGACTGGGACGCCGCCTCCGCCACCTTTGACGACGAGCCGGACCACGGGCTGCGCGATCCGGTGGTGCGCGAGGCGTGGGCGGCGCGGCTGGAGGCGTGGCTGCCCCGGGGGGCCTGCGACGTCCTCGACCTGGGCTGCGGCACGGGCAGCCTGTCCCTCCTCGCGGCGGAGCGGGGACACCGGGTGACGGGGGTGGATCTGTCGGCGGCCATGATCGCGCTGGCCCGCGCCAAACTGGCGGGCCGTGACGCCGTGTTCCTGGTGGGTGACGCCGCGGCCCCACCGGTCGGCGAGCGGCGCTTCGACGTCGTGCTCGTCCGCCACCTGCTGTGGGCGCTGCCCGATCCTGGCCGGGCCCTGCGGCACTGGAGGGGCCTGCTGCGCCCCGGCGGGCGCCTCGTACTGGTCGAAGGCGTGTGGGGCACCACGAGCCCGGTCGGCATCTCCGCCGACCGCCTCACCGCCCTCCTCGCCCCCCTCGCCGGGGACGTCCGCGTCGAGCGGCTGTCGGACGACGCCCGGTTGTGGGGGAGGGAGGTGGACGACGAGCGGTATGCGGTGGTGGCGGCGGACTGACCGCCCGGCTCACACCAGCAGCGCCTCGAAGCCGCCTTCGCGGGCGAGGAGTTCGAGGCTGTCGAGGGCCCGCACGGCGGCTGTGGCGGCGTCGGGGTCGGTCCTCGCCAGGCCGCTCGCCGCGAACTCGTCCTCGTCGAGGCGCAGCACGGCCGAGCCGTCCGCGGAGCGCCACAGATCCAGATCGAGGTCCTCGACGACGAGTTCGGCGCCGGAGAGGGCGGCCGGGCGGGTGATGTCGCAGTACCAGCCCTTGAGGGCACCCTTCCCGTCGCGGACCTCCTTCACCGAGTACCAGCGGTCCCGCCAGTAGGACTCGGTGAAGACGTCACCGGGCTCGAACCGCACAAAGCCGAAGTCGCGTACGCCCTCACCCGCCCAGGGGGCGCGCACGACGATCCGGGTGCCGTCGTCGTGGACCAGCTCAGCGGGGTAACGGATCTTCGTACGGCCCGCCTTGACCAGGACGACCTCCACGATGGCAGCCGGTTCAGCCGAGTTCGCGGACATACCGCACCTCCGTCGCGCAGATCTCGTAGCCGAACCAGGTGTTGACCGCGATCATCGCGTCGTTGCCCGCGTCGTTGCCCGTGAACGCCTGCGTGTACCCGGCGGCGCGGGCGCGGTGCAGGGAGTGGTTCTTGACGAGCTTGGCGAGGCCGCGGCCGCGGAAGGCGCGGGCGGTGCCGGTCATCGCGGTGGCGTAGGCGGCGGCGCCGTCGGTACGCGCCAGGGTGAAGGCGGCGGGGCGCCCGTCGGCCACCGCGACCGTGGTCAGCGCGGGGTCGAACAGTGGATGCCGCCAGGTCTCCTCGAGCCAGGCCTCGTAGTCGGTGAACTCCGTGTCGATGTCGCTCGGCTCGTCCGCCACCGTCTCCGCGTCCAGTTCGAACAGGGGCCGGGGGTCGTCGGCGAAGTCCGCGCCCGTGCGCAGTTCCACGCCCGGCGGGGGATCCTGGAGCGGAGGCAGGACGCCGTTCGCCAGGTCCAGGCGGAGGAAGTGCGCGGAGCGGCTCGCCCGATAGCCGTGCCGCTGCGCGAAAACCCGGTTGTCGGGCTCGTCCAGGACCCAGGACAGCAGCCTGGTCGCGCCCACGGCGGCCAGATGCTCCTCGGCGGCGCGGACGAGGAGCGATCCGGCGCCACGGCGTGTCCGCTCCGGGTGCACGTACACGTTGACGTTCCCCTGGCCGGGCTCCCGGCTGTCATGGGCGAGGTGGACCTGGGCCGTGCCGATGATCTCGCCGTCCTCCTCGGCGACGAGCGGCCGGTAGCGGGCGTCGGGGTGCATGTGGGCGGCGTCGTGAGCCAGGGCCTCGGGGCTGTACACCATGAACGGCAGGGCCCGTTGCCGGACCCGCACGAATCCTTCGGTGTCGGCCCGGACACCGGCGCGCATGTCGCGGACGATCACTGTCATATCGGCGCACCCTACGCGGGCGGGGCCGGGGGGTGCCTCTCATTTTCCGCCCGTGCGGGAGAATCGCTCCGTGACCTTGAAGATTCACATCGACGCGAGCGCTCCGCCCTACGAGCAGGTACGGGCGCAGATCTCCGAGCAGGCCCGGTCGGGGGTGCTGCCGGTGGGCCACCGGCTGCCGACCGTGCGCGGACTGGCCGAGTCCCTCGGCCTCGCGGCCAACACGGTCGCCAAGGCGTACCGGGCACTGGAGGCGGACGGAGTGATCGAGACGCGCGGGCGCAACGGAACGTTCGTGGCCGCCGCCGGCTCCGCCGCGGAGCGCGAGGCGGCGGCCGC